>JAONJW010000038.1 GCA_028377305.1 Prolixibacteraceae bacterium
AATTCGTGATATAATATCGTATTTCTTTACGATTTTCGTCTGTTTTCAGTGTACAACTTGACCTTGTTATCTTAACCATATTACAGATGCCACTTTCCGACCATCGAGGCTGTAGCATCTCCGTATTTATTGTATATATTTCATAATCTCGTTGGCTTATTATACCATGTGATTTATCGATCTCAGACAGCACATCATCTGCAATAAGATGATCTGAAGTATGGACTAAATCTTCTTTGAGGTGCTTCTGATTTCCTTTTATTTGTGTCAGATAAAAACGATCGCTTTGTTCAATATCTGAGAGTAGTCCAGCTGAATTATGCGTTGCATCTAGGCTTATTTGGGCAGCATCTGGCATCTTTGTTATGGATTCTTTGACAACCTCTTTTTCACTCTCTTTTGTTCCATCATAGTAACCCAAAAGTTGTTGTTGATTTGAAAAGTGAGACAAAGCATCGACAATACTTAAACCTCTAGTATTATTGGAGTTTAAATCAATACTTCCTCTTAATTCTTTCTCATCTACGGCATACCATTCAGACGAGTCCTGTTTAATTGTATCGATTGAGAAGAAGGAAATGAGATCTAACGAAGACAAGATTCTAGATAATTGAACTCAGCTAATACAACGATCAATATCCTTCTGTAAACAAACACATAGATTCTCGTAGTTGCGTATCATGTTTATATGACCATAGCTTCTCAAAATAGAGATCACTAAAAGCGTCATTACAAATGCTAACTCATGCTTACGGCCAGAGTTGCTTCTTGTGTCATTAAGATTTATTTGTAGATCGTGGTAAAATAGTCTATTCTTGCTGTTCGAAAGGTCGTTGTTCATAATTTATATCTGTTTTTCGCAATCCAATATAATATGAATTAGCGACCTTTTATTATGTCTGAATTTTATGAACAAGCCCTGATAGTATATGTCAGATTCATAGCTTCAACCAAGGGTTTAGGTTCACTAAGATTTAGAGAATATTGGCACGGGAATGGTGTTTTTTGGAGGCTGTTATTTTATTGTATCTTTGTTGTCTAATCCAATTGAAAGGGTACGCTTCAGTGTTCGTATTGTTGTAGCAATAATGAGCATCAGAGGGGGATTATTATACTCTATTTCGGGTATAGGATAGCCAATGTACTACCGCCATTTTGATGGATTGGACCAATTACAATTGAATTTTTCCACTCATGAGAATTACATCTTTTCATCTTAAGGACTATATCGGTTCTTTGGAATATCTGTCTGAAAGTAAAGCGATGAATATAGATCAGCCCCATGGTCTTATCAGAGAATCACACTATCTATATACCCATCTATTTCCTCAAAATATTCCTGATATTCCTACTTGCAGAAGATTGATAAAAGAGATCCGAGATATGAGGTATCTTGCGCCACACCTTATTCTACCTCAGAGGGTGGTCTCTATTCATCCTACTTCATTCAAATCGAAGCTCTCTTCAAAGAGTTTTCAGATGTTTATGGGGGACACAGATGATGAAGAGGCTTACGCTTTAAGATCGGAGAAGCTGAAAGATTTTGATACATTTAATTTCTCGATCTTTCCTTATGCCACTCTATCCACCGAATATCGACTAGATTGGACTCGATGCACTATCCTGCTTTTGAGACAGCTTCAAGCTTTGGGAGCAAAGGTGACCGTAGGACATGACTATACCGATGCCCTTCGAGAGGAGTATCAAGACAAATTAGGGGACCCATTACTTGTCTCTTGCGAATCGATTCCATCGCCATTATATGTTCGTTTTGATCAGTGTGTGGTTATGCTGATACCCAAAGGAGTGGATATGATATCTATAGGAATATCAGGTAAATGGAACCCCGAATATGCTGAGAGTCTACATACCCTGAACCCTAGTTTATTCAATCAAGATCTGTTGTCTTTGATGAATAGCGGAAGAGGAACCATTCCAACTTGGGAGCTTGCTGTCATGGGACAATCCTTTCCTCTAGAGAGGGTGAAAAAGGCTTTGAATGGACTGACATCTCCTTCACTAAGGCTTCACACAAAGGTGCCTTCGTTACGCGAGTTGGTGGCCCAGTGTGATAGAAAATATGATATGTATAAAGAGGTAAATAGTTCTCGATCTCTTATGAAAGAATATTTCTACCGTTATGGGGAAGACACCGATGAGATTGCTGAGATCCTCTACCAGAATCTTCATCGTTTAGATAGAAGTGAGCCCAAAAGTGCCTGGGCTACCTCAGAAAAAATCTTTCAAGAAGAACATGAGTTTCTAAAGAGCTAGTCAACCCCTTTCTCGTTCCTTCTTATAAGAAAAGGCCCTACCGATAATATCGGCAAGGCCTTTTTATAGTTTAATATCCTTTTACTCTACCGTTACAGATTTTGCAAGGTTACGAGGTTGATCGACATCGCATCCTTTATTCAGTGCAATGTGATAGGATAGTAGCTGTAATGGAATGACTGCAACTAGCGGAGATATTGCGACATGACAGTTAGGTATCTCAATAAAGTCATTGACCATCTCCTTCAGGTTGTGATCGCCTTCGTTTAGCACTGCAATCACATTGCCTTTACGTGCTTTCACCTCTTGGATGTTGCTTACGACCTTTTCATAGTAATGGTCCTGAGGTGCCACTGCTATTACAGGCAAGTTGTCATCAACCAATGCGATGGGACCATGTTTCATCTCCCCTGCAGCATATCCTTCGGCGTGGATATATGAGATCTCTTTCAGTTTCAAAGCGCCTTCTAGTGCCACTGGGAATAGGTAACCACGACCAAGGTATAGAGCATTTATAGCATTGCTATACTTGTCGGCAATGGCCTTGATCTTATCCTCTTTGGCTAGAGCTTCACGTACCTTATTAGGAACTTCGGTAAGCTCTTGAATCAATACTTCATACTCACTTTGAGCGATCGTTCCTTTCTCTTTGGCAATTTGCAGTGCCATCAAGGTTAATACGGTAACTTGGGCAGTAAACGCTTTGGTAGAAGCAACTCCAATCTCGACCCCAGCATGGGTATACACTCCTGCGTGAGTCTCTCTTGGGATACTTGACCCCACCACATTACATACCCCAAGGATAATTGCGCCATCTTCTTTGGCTTTCTTGATCGCAGCAAGGGTGTCGGCCGTTTCACCACTTTGCGAAACTGCGATAATCACATCTCCTTTGTTGATCACGGGATTTCGATATCTAAACTCCGAAGCATATTCAACTTCTACAGGTATCTTACAATACTCTTCGATTAGATATTCGGCTACCAATCCAGCGTGCCATGACGTACCACAACCTAGAATGATGATTCTAGGAGCTTTAATCAGTTCAGGCATCACATCCATTAGACCTCCAAGCTTAATAGACTTTCCATCGGCAGATATTCTACCTTTGAAAGATTGCTCGATAGTGGTTGGTTGCTCATAGACCTCTTTTAACATATAGTGGTCGTATCCTGCTTTATCTAACTGGTCGACATTTATATCCACCTCTTTGATCTCTGGTGTTACCGGATCGTTATCGATGGTTTTCAACGTAAAGCTGTTTTTCTCTATCACAGCGATATTAAAATCTTGGAGATAGATCATTTGGTTGGTGTACTCAATCAGGGGTGTTGCATCAGATCCGATAAAGTATTCATGATCTCCAACACCAATCACTAAAGGGCTGCCTTTTCTAGATGCCACCAAACGTTTTGGTTCATCGTCGCTCATCACAATGATACCGTATGCTCCTACTACCTTGTTTAGGGCAATACGCACCGCTTCCTCTAAGCACGCCTTATCCATATTCAGATAGACATACTCAATAAGATTGGCTAAAACTTCGGTGTCTGTTTGTGATTTAAAATGGTAGCCTTTTTCGATCAGTCGTTCTTTGATCTGGGCATAGTTCTCAATGATTCCATTGTGAACAAGAGTAATCTTTCCATTTTGTGATTGGTGAGGGTGTGCATTTTCATCACTAGGCTCTCCATGAGTTGCCCATCTGGTGTGAGCAATACCAATATTACCATCGAGTTTTTTGTCGGCAACAAAGTTCTCTAGGTTAGCAATTTTTCCTTGCCTCTTAAAGATCCTTGTTGATCCGTTCGAAAGGGCAATACCTGAAGAGTCGTAACCTCTGTACTCTAGGCGTTTCAGTCCATTCATTAGTATTGGATAGGCGTTTTTATCGCCTATATAGCCAACAATTCCACACATAAGCTATTTATTTAATTTAGGTTGGAGGTAAAAAGCAGAATTTAGATCTGGGGGGATTCATAGAAAGTATAGGCATAAAAAAGGCCCTACACTATATAATTAGAGTAGAGCCCTTAATATTATAATTATTTATTCCCCTGAGTGTTACCTCTCTGGATATAAGTTACTTTGAAGTCAATACCTTTTTCACTGTCATTGCTAAAAAGGACAGCTCTTCTAGTGCTTCCCACTCTATTGAAAGGGATCACATAAAGATCTTCACTCTCTACTTGATCGTGTAGATAGTTAATCACATGTTTTGTCATATCGAAAACATATGATGAAGAGTTTCTATCGAATGTACCTGCAATATATTTGCCATTCTCGTTATCGCGAAGATCTCCTTCTTTGGAGTCTTTGGGAATATAACGAAGGGTAAGAATATTTGGTACACCAAGAGTTCTATAGTCCGAAGCCAAAGTGTCGACATAGACTTTCATTAGAGCATTGGTCACAAATATCTTATCATTTTTGAATAGATTCTCCGCAGTAGCATTTGGATCGATCAAATTATCGTCTACCGTCCACTTCTGTCTAAGCTCTGCAAGTTTATTTACTTTAATCACAGAACGCAGACCTTCGTTAGGCTGTACATACATTCTTGGATTTGTACTGGTTGTTTTTCCTATATCCGTATTCAATGCCACTTTACTGTAGTCATGAACCATCTTAGGAACAGTAGCAGAATAAGATGTCGAGTACATCGAGATGACTTTCTGTTCCACTTTTGTGTCGTCAGGAGCTTCTGTAGAAGTATCTTCTACTGTGGTCTTAGCATAGATATACATACGCATACGTAGATCCACGCTATATGAAGAAGGTCCCGATCCTTTGGTATAAGAAGAATTTGTTGTTAAAAGAGCACCTCTTCTATTATCAGAGATATCAGAAGGCTCTACGTATATTCCCTTAAATTCTTGAAGGAATAGGTCGTTATTATCAAATACAAACTCCTTTCCATCTGCGGATTTTTTGTCCCAAAGATCAAGAATCTTTTGAGCAAACTCAGCATTCACTGGGACTCTAGCTACTTGAGTTAGCGTATCGTTTCCAGCTGGAGCAAAGCTTGGCTTAAATGTTCCTGTACCAATTACATTGTCCGAGACTAAGGTAGTGACGTCAAATGATGACATATATGCTTTATCTTTAAAAAGATCATCCTTCAGCTCCTTAACAACGATAGTTTGAGGAGTTAGCGTATCTCCATATACTGAACGATAGCTAAGTAGAAAAACGGCAGAGTCTAGTTGAGAAGTGCCATTTACTTTTGGCTTGCTCGTTAAACGCATTTGAGTCGCAATAGAAGCCTTTGTCTGCCCAAACACTGGGTCATTCAAGACACCAAAGACACTTTGGCTTGGTTCATCAATGCGAATTGGAGAATCGAGTTCATAATAAGAATCCGAAGTATTCTGATCTTCGATCACCATCACTTGAATCTGCTCATCGGAAGGAACAAGGTCCAGCCCTAAGCCTGTATTTTTCTCTTGACAAGCAAAAAAGACAAATCCTGTTATAAACAACAATAACAGGATTTGAACTTTGCTTTTAATTCTTTTTATAGTCTTCAAAGCTATTTCCGTTTTAAGTTTATTCGGCGGAATTTAGTAAAAATTTGTCATAAAATTGGTTAAATTCCTCGACATATTTTTCTTCATCCTGAAAAGGTAAGAACGGTTTACCAGAAGCATTAATATAATCTTCTATCTCAGCATTAATGTTCTCGCTCCCTTTGATTATACCATCCACGTGATCTACAACTAACTTATTGTAGTTTACATAGGTCGGATCTTCAATGTGACCTAATGCAGATTCAGGGATTTCATCATCCATTAATTTCTTCTTCAACTCTACATCCAGTGGAGTCTCAAACTCAGAAGAGAAAGGTGAGTATACAATTTTAGTATCTGCAAGAAGAGGGTTATCCTTATACATATGCTTCAAGAATACAGCAACCAATCCTGTGAACCATCCTTGACAGTGAATCACGTCTGGAGCCCATCTTAGTTTGATTACGGTTTCAAGTACACCTCTTGCAAAGAAAATAGCTCTTTCATCGTTGTCCTCAAACTCTTTCCCGTCTTTGTCCACTAAAGTGGATTTACGTTGGAAGTAGTCCTCGTTATCAATGAAATAAACCTGCATTCTTGCTGCTTGTATCGAAGCCACTTTAATGATTAACGGATGATCCGCATCATTTACAACTAGGTTCATACCAGAAAGACGAATCACTTCGTGCAATTGATTTCTTCTTTCGTTGATACATCCATAGCGCGGCATGAAGGTACGAATCTCTTTTCCTTGTTCTTGAATGCCTTGAGGCAGGTTTCTTCCAATTTTAGATAATTCCGATTCAGGGAGATAAGGTGTTATTTCCTGTGAGATAAATAGAACTTTTTTCTTTTCCATTTCAATGTCAAATTTATGGTACAAATATAAGGAAAAAATGACAATGAATCAACGTTTTATTGTTAACCCTACTTATTTGAAAGGCTGTATACTTTTTTGGATGTAATAATTTTTGTTACTTTGCCCCTCCAAATGGGAGAGCTTCTTTTATCCTGGTTATCAACCAGAAAGACAAAGCTTTACATTTGTTACAGATCGTTTATTAATTATACGAAATGAGGATCGAGAAGACCAAGCAATCCATGAACGCTGTCCTAGGGGAGAAGCGTAACGAAGGAACTATTGGATTTGTTCCTACCATGGGAGCGTTACACGAGGGCCATTTGTCTTTAGTGCAACGTTCTGTGAAAGAAAATAACTATACCGTTGTATCTGTTTTTGTTAACCCAACACAGTTTAACAATCCAGAGGACTTAAAAACCTATCCTAGAACGCTTGAGGCAGATATTGCACTATTAAAAGAGGCTGGATGTGATATGGTTTTTGCCCCTTCTGTAGAAGAGATGTATCCAGAACTAGACGAAAGAACATTTGATTTCGGGTCTCTTGAAACTGTAATGGAAGGAGAGATGCGTCCAGGACATTTCAACGGCGTAGGACAAGTGGTAAGTAAACTATTTGATTATGTCCGTCCACACCGTGCCTATTTCGGGATGAAAGACTTTCAACAAGTAGCCATCATTCGAAGATTGGTCGAACTTCTTGATATTCCAGTAGAAATTGTTTCTTGTGACATTATTCGTGAGGATGACGGATTGGCAAAAAGTAGTCGTAACACGCTTTTAACTCCAAAGCATCGCCTTGCAGCCCCAATTATCTACGAGGCATTGTCCGAAGCTGTCAAATACAACAAAGAGTTATCAGTAAAAGAAACCATTCAAAAAACTATAGCTAAAATCAATGAGTCTTCACTTCTAGAAGTGGAGTACTTTTCCATTGTAAACGATCGTACGTTACAACCTATTGATAGATGGGAAGCGGCAGATAAAACTGTTGGATGTATTGCGGTACAGGCTGGAGCGGTACGATTGATTGATAATATTGTTTTTTAATAACGTAAGACAAAGAAAAAAATCGATGCAAATTCAAGTATGTAAATCTAAAATCCACCGAGCAAAGGTAACCAATGCGGACCTTAACTATGTAGGTAGTATTACTATCGATGAGGATTTAATGGATGCAGCAAACCTAATTGAGAACGAAAAGGTGCAGATTGTTAACATCAACAATGGAGAGCGCCTAGAGACTTACTGTATTCGTGGAGAGAGAGGATCAGGAGAAATCTGTTTAAATGGACCTGCAGCTAGAAAAGTAGCGATGGGGGACATTATCATTATTATTTCATATGCTCTCATGGATTTTGAAGAAGCAAAGACATGGGAACCATCTCTTGTTTTCCCAGACGAAAACACCAACGCTTTGGTGTAACAACTGGTTCAAATAGATTTTTATTTAATCATATAATAGCGAATACTTTTGAAAGTATTCGCTATTTTTATGTGAATAACTTAGGTTGGGTATCTTATATTAGGGCATTTAAGACTGTTTGAAGTAAGAAGGTGTAGATAGTAAATTATTAATTAAGGATAGTTGAATTATTATGGCGAAAGTGAAACATGCATTTGTTTGTCAAAGTTGTGGTGTAACCTCTCCAAAGTGGATTGGACGATGCAACTCGTGTGGGGAATGGAATACATTTGTAGAAGAGGTGGTTTCTGCAAAATCTAAAAGTAACATATCCCCTGTTGCTTCTAGTAGACATATTGAAGCACGCCCATTCAAACTATCTGAAATTAGTATTCGAGAAACAGATCGCTTAGACACTTGTAATGGTGAACTGAATAGGGTGCTTGGGGGTGGATTTGTTCCCGGTGGTATCACACTACTTGGGGGAGAGCCTGGGATTGGTAAATCAACCTTAGTCCTTCAAGTGGCGTTAAGCCTAAAAGATAAGAAGGTGCTATATGTTTCAGGGGAAGAGAGTCTACAACAGCTTAAGCTGAGGGCAATGAGGCTTGGATATGATAATGATAGTTGTGTGTTTCTTAGTGAGACCAATATGGATAAGATTCTTCTGCATGTTGATCGAGAAAAGCCAGCCTTTCTTATTATTGATTCTATTCAGACAGTTGTAACCGAGATGTTAGATACAGCTGCCGGGAGCGTGGGACAGATTAGAGAGTGTGCCAATATGATTCTTAAGACGGTCAAACCCATGCAAATACCGACCCTTCTAATTGGTCACATCAATAAAGAGGGATCATTGGCGGGACCAAAGATTCTAGAGCATATTGTGGATACTGTTCTTCAATTTGAAGGAGATCGAGATCATCTATTTAGGATCCTCCGAAGTTCCAAAAATAGGTTTGGATCTACTTCAGAGTTAGGAATATTTGAGATGGAACAAACAGGTCTAAGAGAAGTGGTTAACCCTTCGGAACTCCTCCTATCAAATAATGATATGCAATTAAGCGGGACATCTATAGCCTGTGTTCAAGATGGGATGCGCTCTTTTATGATTGAAATACAAGCACTCGTTTCGTCCGCAGCATATGGAACACCACAGAGGTCATCCACAGGATTTGATATTAGACGTCTCAATATGCTTCTCGCAGTATTAGAAAAACGTGCTGGGTTTCGACTTATGGCAAAAGATGTTTTCCTTAATATCGCTGGAGGAATAAAAATCCAAGACCCTGCTATGGATTTGGCTGTTATCACATCGGTATTATCTTCTAGTTTTGATCTTGCAATTGACACCCGCTGCTGTTTTGCAGGAGAGGTGGGTTTAACTGGTGAGATCCGTCCTGTTCAACGGATAGAGCAACGCATTGTGGAAGCAGACAAACTTGGATTCAAAAGAATATATGCTTCCGTTTCCAATCCATCTAAATTGAAAAATTTAGGAGTGTCCATTGAGATATATAATGTGCGTCGTATTGATGAACTTGTAAAATCTTTATTTGCAGGATAAACGATTTAATAGAAATAAAAAAAGGAAGAAAACATAATGCTCCTTCCCAACCAGTCTACATAATCTACGATCATGTTTTTTGTCTGTGTGAATTGTAAACTAACTTATAATTTACATAATCAAATATATTTATTTTAACACCTTAAACCAAACATTACGGTTTTATATCACCCACAGAGCTTTATTTATATTTATTTTACACAGTATACTGCACCGTTCTGCATCATAACATGGTTTCATTTCTGTTTTAATTCATACTTTTATCAGCGATACACCCCTGTTCAATGAATAATGTGGGACCTATAGAGAAGACCTATAACATCATTATATGTACCATCTTCTACTGAATAATATATTTGAACGAATGATTGATAGCCGAAAAATAAAGAAGAGAGTTGCTCTTTACCTATAATAAAATGAAACCTATTTTTTGTAGATTTGTATTTGTATTAGAATCACTCTTTAAAACATCAATACATTGAAAACCAATTTTTCATATACGATACTACTTTCGGCTCTATTGGCAGTGATATTTTCGTCCTGCGCCAATGTGGGACAACCTACAGGAGGAGATAAGGACTCAATTCCACCAGAAATTACTGATATGGTTCCTGCATACAAAGAGACCAACTACAAGGGAAAAGAGTTTAAAGTGACTTTTGATGAGTTTGTTAATATGTCTGAGCTAAGACAAAAGATGGTGATATCACCTCCACCAAAAGAGATGCCAAATGTCAAAACACGAGGCAAGTCATTTACCATCGTATTTCAAGATACCATGTTGCAGAATGCAACATATACACTTGACTTTAAAGATGTCATTGAAGACAACAATGAGGGAAATAAACTAAATGATTTTAGAACATCTTTTTCTACTGGGCCAACAATTGACACGCTTCGTATTGCAGGGATGGTTCGAGATGCATTCAATCTTAATCCTATTGAGGGGGCAACCGTTTTTGTCTACAAAGATCTTTCGGATAGCGCTTCTATTAAACAGAGACCTAATTTTGTTGCAAAGACCAATGAAGAGGGAGTGTTTATTGTGGACGGTCTGTCTACAGGGCCTTATAGGGTTTATGCCGCTTCGGATTTAAATCGAGATTATATGCTAAATAATTACAGTGAACCGTATGCTTTTTATCCCAAGCCAATCTCTCCATCTTCAAAGTTTGTCCCAGAGGAAGAGATTATGGTTAGAGGATTGGATACGCTTAGGGTTTCGGGAACAGTATATTATAATCCAGATCCAATCCTGTTGTCTCTCTTTGAAGAGAAAGTATTACTTCAGTCGATGAATGACTATAAAAGAGTCGATTCAACTCACTTCTATATTGGATTTACTGAAGCATTAGATGACAACTTTAAGATTGAAGCACTAAACATTGAAGCACCAATGGATCAATGGCTTTATAGCGAAACGAGTGCAAAGAATGATTCCATTAATTATTGGATTACAGATTCATCCGTTTATAGTAAAGATACCTTGCTGTTAGCGGTTACATATACGGTACCCGACTCACTATATAATCCAAAAATTCAAACGGACACACTAGAGCTACTAAAGCCAAAGCGAAAAGAGACAAAGAGAAGAAGACGTAAGAAACTTGAAGATGCCGAAGATAAAGTTCCTGTGTTCAATTGGAGCACCAATGCAGATCAGACCATCGATCCATATACGCTTGTTTATCTTGAGAGCAAGGAGCCTGTTGAACAACTGAATAAACAGTTTGTTCATCTTACAATTAAGGAGGATACCTTGGATATTCCTGTTGAGTTTAATATGTATCAAGACTCTTTAAATCTTCGTAGATACTACCTTGACTTTGATATTGAAATAGGGGGGAGATATAAGTTTCTAGTGGACTCTGCCGCAACAAAGAACATCTATCAAGCCATCAGCAATAAAGTGGACCTGAGTATCAATGTGCAGAAGGAGGAATATTACGGTAAAATTATTCTTTCGATAGATAATGTTCAGGGACCAACTCTAGTTCAATTGATTAAAGACAACAAAGAAGAGACGGTCACCAATGAACTATTGATTGAGAAAGATGGCGAGATCGAATTCTTCTATGTAAAACCTGGAAAGTATCTACTGAAAGCAATATATGATCGGAATGGTAATGGAAAGTGGGACACAGGAAACCTCTTAGAGAATCTCATGCCTGAAGGAGTAGTATATTATCAGGAGGTAATGAAGATACGTTCAAATTGGGATAATGATAAGTTTTGGACGCTTCCAGATCCTTTGGAATTCACCAAAGAGATCAAAGATCCAGATGATGAAGAAAAAGATGTTGAGAAAGATCAAAATTGATATTGTATAAATCAATTGGGTTTCTTAATTTCGAATACAGACAATTTAGTGATTACAAACAAAAATGTATTAGTTATGGCAAGTATCAGAAGACTAAAGAAAGATATCGATTATGTTGCAGATATGGTAATCCAAGATTGTTTCCTATATATGGAGTTCCATGATGAAAAAACACAATTGGCAGCATGGGAGATTATTAAGGAGTTAGACCAACGTCGATGTGAATATATTCAACAAGCAAATCATCCAGATGGTAAGAATAACCCCAAACTTGTAAAGAAACATTACAAGGTACTTATTAAAAATTTCATCGAGACGATTAACCAGTCGTACACAAAACTAAACCAATTGGTTAAAACTGTAGATTAACAGACTCTTCCCTTAGCTTTTATATCTAAGAGGGCGAAGATGTCAGTTATATTAAATATACATACTAGAAAGGCTTTCATTCAAACTGAAAGCCTTTCTTTTTATATTGTTCCATGGTATTTTAAAGAAAAGGTCTATATTGTGATTTATCTAATGATTTAGCACATACTCACAATGGTTCAACCACTTTCCAAAAGCTTACTTCTATTTATCTCTTTTATTCTCTTTGTTGGGTGTCAAAATGATATTGAAGATGTTATTCAACCCCAAGTGGATGAAACACTGATTGTATATATGGCAGCAGAAAACAACCTGAGAAGTAATGCCATTGATAATATCTATGGAATGATTGAAGGATTAGCTGAGGGACAGAGAGTGATTGTTTTTCTTGACAAGGGAGATGACAGCTCTTACCTCTTGCAGTTAGATAACCCAACAACAAACAGTTTTTATGAAGAGAAAGTAAAAACTTATCCCAATAGAAACTCAGGAAGTCCATCGGTATTGTACAACATTCTTTCAGATATAGTGAAGCACTATCCATCCAAAACATATGATCTAATCTTGTGGTCACACGGTACTTCATGGCTTCCATCCAATAGAGTTAAAACGAAATCCTTTGCGCTAGATCAGACATCTTCTATTGACATCCATGAACTTGAAATGGCATTACCCATAAGATTTAGATCTATCATATTTGATGCCTGTTTAATGGGCAGTGTGGAGGTGATTTCTCAATTGAAAGATAAAGCAAGGTATATCGTTGCATCTCCTACAGATGTCCTTTCAAGTGGGCTCCCCTATAACGAGATTATACCGATTCTATTGGATAAAAATACTCCCATCTTAGAGAGGCTTAAGTTAGTTTGTGACAGCTATTACTCTCATTACAGCCAGATGAGTAATTCGATCTTACAATCGGCATCTATAACTATCTATGACCCAATTAAGATATCATCATTACAAGACACATTCAAGAAGATCATTCAAGCGCAACCAGAGGTTCACGTATCTAGCAATTCTGCTTTGGCTCTACATAAGGACTACCCATGTTTTGACTTTATGGACATGGTCACAAATAACTATGGCCCTAATGCTTACAACCAACTAAATCATCATCTCCAAGAACTTATTGTATATGAGAAACACACACCTAGATTTCTAGGGTCCATTGATCTGACAAATTTGTGTGGAATTAACTGTTTTATCCCGACAACTCAAAACCATATTCAGGAATCATACTATAAGACTTTATATTGGGGGGTACATACAGATTACGATAAGGCAATATTCCCTTTTTAACAATGAAGTAGAAGCGATTAATACCTATACTTCATTGGCGAATCTCCCCCTTCATATATCCCTAAAATCAATATCGGTCATAGCGACGCCCTGAAGCAACAAGATTATAATAACTCGCTAAAAGAAAGATACGATTCATCTTGACCCTCATCAAAAGTCTTCTTACTGTTTATCTTCACTGTATATAAACCAGCTGCTTTTGCGGCTTGTACACCTGGAATACTATCCTCATAAACAACAATAGAGGTTCGATCGACACCAAGCTTGTCACATGCCTTTAAATATATTGATGGATCAGGTTTTACCCTTTCTACTTCATCTCCCGCAGTAATCATTTCAAAATCCCCTTCCATGTCTGTAATATGCAAAAAAGCATCAATCACTTTTCGAGGAGAAGAGGATACCAAGCATGTAATGTTTCCCTCGTCTCTAGACTTGACAACATACTCTCTAGCACCACTCATCTCTTTTGGGCTAAATTTAAATAACTCGATCACTTTATTAATGACCCTCTCTCCTAGATAGCCTGAAGAGTGGTCTAGTCTATGATCCTCGATAAAATCTCTTGTTATATCAAAGATTCCTTTTCCACTTAGGTGCGCAAAGAAAGCACGATCGAAATTCGGTACTAACCTCTCAAACTCAATTACAATAGCTTCTTCCCATGCCCATTCTGTATCCAAAAGTAGGCCATCCATATCAAAGAGATAATACTTCATTTCCATATGTGATTAACATTACGATTATTTTTGCCCACAATCTACAAATATCCTTTGATTTAACCCCTCAAATCGAATGAGATATGTCATTAAATTTTTTATATTTGTTCAGCTTGGGCTTGATAATTAGAACCACCTAAGTCTAAGCTAAAATATAACACATCAGAATTTACAGAAAAAAGAATTATGAAAAAAGTTGCAATTGGTATCGATATAGGAGGTACAAACACCGTATTTGGTGTTGTAGATGAAATGGGACAAGTTTTAGTTAAAAACAATATTCCGACTCCTTCACATGGCGATGTGAATCGATATATCACAGACCTATCTGCTGGCGTACAAGAGATGATTGAATCCGTAAAACAATTGAGCTCAGATATTGAAATCCTAGGTATCGGTATTGGGGCACCAAATGGAAATTACTATAGCGGAACCATCGAGTATGCTCCAAACCTTTCTTTTAACGGTGTTGTACCATTGGTTGACCTAGTCAAGAAAAAGTTTGACCTTCCTGTAATAGCCCTTACCAATGATGCTAATGCCGCAGCTATCGGCGAGATGATTTATGGTGGTGCTAAAAAAATGAAAAACTTCGTAATGATCACACTAGGCACGGGTCTTGGAAGTGGGATTGTAGTGAACGGTGACTTAGTTTATGGTCACGACGGGTTCGCAGGAGAAATTGGACACACTATCGTTGTTCCTAATGGAAGAGCTTGTGGTTGTGGTACTCCAGGTCACCTTGAGGCTTATTGTTCTGCGCCAGGTATCAAACGTACAGCTTTCGAACTTTTAGCTCATTATAATGGCGGAGGTAGTGAACTTACTAAATACTCTTTCGATGAGCTAGACTCTAAAGCAGTATTTGAAGCAGCAGAGAATGGTGATAAGATTGCAATTGAAGCTTTTGAGCGTACGGGTAAACTATTGGGTAGAGCATTAGCTGACACAGTACACCACCTAAGTCCAGAAGCGATCTTCTTATTCGGCGGTCCTACGGCTGCTGGGGACCATATCTTCAAGCCTACTAAAGAAGCAATGGAAGAGTATCTACTTCCTATCTTTGCTAACAAAGTGCGTATTCTTCCTTCTGAATTGAAGTCGGGAAGTGCTGCGATTGTTGGTGCATCTGCTTTGGTGTGGAATGAGCTAAATAAATAAGAATAACATTCTTTCTAAAGATATAATAGGCTACCTCATTATGGGGTAGCCTATTTTATCTTTAGAAAGGATAATGATATACTTCACTCTTCAATAGATAATTATTTCAAAAGAAAGTAATACTCCCTCTCTCTTACACATTCCAACAATATCCTTTATTTTTCTTACAACAACACACAACTACTCTTTGGATAATAAACATCTATTACATTTTATTGCTTTTTTATTGTAAACAAAAAGCAATAAACGTACATTTGCATGAACATAATATTAATAAGCATCAAATAATATGAATTTTATCTCTAAAATCTCTTCGTTGTTGATCTTAGTTGGACTATTGGTTTCATGTAATGATTCTAAAAATTAATTAATCTCTCCTGATACGATTTCTAACGAACAGATTTTTCTAAACGAAATTGAGGCAAAATCAATTTCTGACATCTCAGTAGATAAGTCACAAGTAGTTAATATGAATACAAATGGGAAAGCGACTACTGTCATGACAAAATCTTCTTCAATCAATATTGAAGGTCAGTTTCAAGCAAAAAAGATCATTTTTAAGAATGAACAAGAAGGAGTTATTGTAAAAACAGATAACGTACATCGTCTTATTGTCATGAAATATACGAAAGATGGAAAATTGATAAATTGTGGAGAAATAGAGTTCTTTAATAAAGATGAAGGCAATGATGATAAAGACTATGAATTCGTAATAACTAATTCTCAAGGAAAATTCAAAAGATATATTGTATGTGATGGCCATATTCTCAAAACCAAAGGCTTTGGGAATTGTGTTGTAGATTCTTTTGACTCTATTGCTGACAATGGAGCTACAATGTTAATGCTGGTTCTAGAGCCAGAGATTGTTGCAGCTGGAGTTTTACTACATTGTGGATTAGAAATGTTATAAGGGATGAAAAAAATATTGTACATAATTTGCACTACGATAGTTCTAGGGTATATTATGCTTGTTTTAAACGATTCAGAGCACATTGAACGTTTTAAATATATAGCAATCATAGCATCTATCTATCTTTTCTACGCCAAAGTATCTTTCTTTAAAGATAAAATAAGTAGAAAAAAATAAGACCGTCAAAAAATATAGACGTAATACCGCTAAGACAGTTTATAATGATATTCAGAATAAATTGTCTTAGCAACCGCCAATTAGTTAGACCATATTAATTTCTTTCCAAAACCTAACCTGTTATCTGTAAGCTTCATCAAATTGGGTTTAATGATCCACAAATCACTCTGCTTTAATACAGCATAAGGAAAACGTTTTAGATACATTCTCTTATATTTAGAGAAGATCGAAGCTTCAATGCAGGTGATGGATGCAGATACTTGAAGCCCCCTAATCATCCCGATTTTTTCTGTCTCTAAAACTATATTTATTGCCACATCGCTATTAACAAGTGCTTGGTTTCCATGCTTGGTCTCCTTATCTGTGGTGATAAGAAAAACGTTCTCCTCTTGGTTATAAACATAGAAACAACTTGCGACCCAAGGTTTCCCATCTTCACATGTAGCCAAGGAGAGCACATGGTGGTCTGATATAAATTCAACAATTGATTTGTCTACTTGATTCATACTTTATTCTGTCCAGTGGTAATTAATGGTTCTAATAACATCAGGGTGAAGGCTCTCTCCAACTGGAAATGAGCGATCATTGTCCGACAAGAAAGCTTTCTCCTCTTCTGAGTAGTTCTTGGCTGGGAAAAAAACATCCACTTTAATCTCATAAATACGTCGAGGTTCAGATGCCATCACCTTCTCTACCTTTGCAACAACTCCCTCCACATCAATCTTGCGTTCTCGGGCACCGATACCAATAATGGTCAGCATACAGTTGGCAAAAGCCGTTGCAACGATGTCTGTAGGAGAGAATGCTTCGCCTTTGCCACAATTATCCACAGGAGCATCAGAAAGAATCTCCACTCCGGAAGCATTATGTGTACTTTTGATACGTAAATCGCCTAGGTAAATAGAGGTAGATGTTGTCATGATTTGTCTCATTATTTAATGATTAACCGATATCTGTCGTGCATAAAAATAGCAATAAAATGGCTCTATAAGCCATCTATAGCTCAATTTATTATCTTTTAATGGTGTAGTATACTTGAATTCGATAGGCCCTTTAAAAGGTCTTAAATCAAAACTTTGAC
Organism: Prolixibacteraceae bacterium; assembly: GCA_028377305.1. Lineage (GTDB taxonomy): Bacteria > Bacteroidota > Bacteroidia > Bacteroidales > Prolixibacteraceae > Halosquirtibacter. The sequence continues at coordinate 17,656 of JAONJW010000038.1, forward strand.
TACTTTCTATTCTCTTGAAGTTATATAATTGAGAGACAATCACATTTTTTTACTATTTTGGAAATCAGAAATAAGTGCTTGTAATGGAGAACTTAAATAACACAATCAACATATGATACTTGTAACAGGAGGTACAGGCATGTTAGGTTCGCACCTACTTATAAAGTTAGTGCAAAATGAAACCAGGGTTAGGGCCACCAAACGCAAACATAGCTCTCTGCAAATTGTAGAGAATCTTTTTCATTTCTTGTACCCTGAACAGGCTTCAGTGCTTCTAAATAAAATTGAGTGGGTAGACGCTGATATCAATGATCGTAATCAATTGGAAGATGCATTACAAGGAGTGGACACCATATTTCATACAGCTGCTACCGTATCGTTTCAACGGAATGGAAAGGTCGAGATGATCTTAAATAACAGAGAGGGTACGGCTAATCTTATTGATCTAGCTGTTGATGCTGGGGTAAAAAAGTTTTGTCACGTCAGCTCTATTGCAGCATTAGAAAAAGAAGATGCGAAAAAATATACAGACGAAGATAACTTCTGGAAAACGGAAAAAGGAAAGAGTGCATATAGCATCAGTAAATTTCAGTCTGAAATGGAAGTGTGGAGAGGCAAAGAGATGGGATTACCAATAGTTATTGTCAACCCTTCTGTTATCTTAGGCCCGGGAACGTGGAACAGTGGAAGCTCTAGATTCTTCGCTTCTGTAGCCAAAGGGATGAATTTTTATACGGAAGGAGGAACAGGATTTGTGGATGTGATGGACTGTGTTGATGCTATGACAGCATTAGTCTTTGATCACTGGAAAGATGTTGTTGGCAAACGATTTATTCTCAATGCAACCAACCTGCCATACAAAGAGATATTATTTAAAATTGCGGAACAGATAAAAGTTAAGAAGCCAAAATGGAAAATCTCAAAAAGAGGAATCTCTATTGCTTATATTGTAGATAGTGTCATCTCCTTTCTTTTAGGACGTACAGCAAAGATTACAAGATCAACAATCCGAAGTGCAACCCATAGAAGTTATTACAATGGGAAGCGAATTACAGAAACTATTGCTTTTTCATATCGAGATATAGATGAAACCATTGAAAGAGTCTCGAAACAGTATATTTGGGAACACAAGAATAGATAATAGAAATGGCTGTCACAATCTATGACAGCCATTTTATATCTAAATATTAAAGTCCAAAAACAGCTTTAATTTGATCTACATAATCTAGCTTTTCCCAAGTAAACAATTCTACTTCCATCTCCTTATCACCAGCATAAGGAGAAGAGAATTTCTTTGTTACAAACTGAGGTTTTCTACCCATATGTCCATATGCAGCAGACTCTTCATAGATTGGATTACGTAGTTTTAAACGCTCTTCAATAGCATAAGGACGAAGATCAAATATGGATGCAACCTTCTCTGCAATTTGACTATCCGAAAGTGAGATATTAGAACGTCCGTAAGTGTTTACAAAAATGTTGATAGGCTCTGCCACTCCAATTGCATATGATAGCTGAACCAACACCTCTTCAGAAACACCAGCAGCAACCAAGTTCTTAGCAATATGTCTAGATGCATACGCTGCCGAGCGGTCTACCTTTGAAGGATCTTTCCCCGAGAATGCACCACCACCATGAGCTCCCTTACCTCCGTAAGTGTCCACAATAATTTTACGTCCAGTAAGTCCTGTATCTCCATGAGGACCACCAATCACGAATTTCCCTGTTGGGTTGACGTGAAGAATCAAGTTCTCATCAAAAAGAGATTGAACTCTTTCAGGAAGCGTAGCAATAGCTTTTGGAAGAAGAATATTCTTTACATCTTCACGAATCTGAGTTAACATCACTTCGTCATCCGTATCAAAGTCATCATGCTGTGTAGAAAGCACTATAGTATGAATACGAATAGGTTGGTGAGATAGCTCATCATATTCGATCGTTACCTGAGACTTTGAATCGGGACGCAAATAAGTCATATCTTTGCCTTCTCTACGTATTGCAGCTAATTCAATCAGTAGCTTGTGTGATAACTCAAGAGAAAGAGGCATATATTCATCTGTATCCGTAGAAGCGTAACCAAACATCATTCCTTGGTCACCAGCACCTTGATTCTTGCGATCTTCACGATCTACACCTCGGTTAATATCGTCTGATTGCTCATGAATTGCTGATAGAATTCCACATGAGTCTCCATCAAATTTATACGCGCTCTTTGTATAACCAATACGATTGATTACATCACGAGTACGACGTTGAACATCAATATATGTATCTGTTTTCACCTCTCCAGCAACAACTACTTGCCCTGTCGTAACCATGGTTTCTATGGCTACTTTCGAGTTTGGATCGTAAGCCAATAATGCATCAAGAAGTGCGTCTGATATTTGATCAGAAACTTTGTCAGGATGTCCTTCAGACACTGACTCTGAGGTAAATAAATAACCCATATTAGTAAATTTTAATGCCGACTCCGTGTCGGTCAAAAACATTAAACATTAAAATTTGGATGGGATTAAATGATTGATAATTTGCAGAAATCAGCATTGCTTTAGCATTTTTTTCTGTGGTTGCAATCAATCAAATCCGTCCACTATTCTTTATATATTAGATGCAAAAGTAATCTTTTATTTTTAATAGAAGGCAAAAACATCTTCTAAATTAATATCATGATGACTATTTAGAACCTAATGACTATTTTTAATTGTTATCAACTAACTGTCAGTGATTTAAAAACATCCTCCAGCTCTGATTTTATCGTATTAAGCTGCAATAAAGGGTTATGTATCTCCACCGCAAAATTAAATATCTTCTCTTCGATGGTATCTATCCCAGCCCCAACCACTTCATAATAGCCTTCTTTTTCAAACACTTGAGCTATAGAACCTAAGTTATGCTTCTCTTCATCGGTCAGTTCTCTTTTAAATTTAACCCCTATTTTCACAAAATTATCTTTGCCTTGTAATAACATATCACATTGGTCATCAGCGACAACCTTTCCATTATCTATGATAACAACTCGATCACACATTTGTGAAACCTCATGCATAATATGCGATGAAAATAGAACTGTCTTTCCTTTACTTACATCTCGAATCAGTTCTCTGATTTCAATGATTTGATTTGGATCTAAACCATTCATTGGTTCATCTAAAATCAAGACTTTAGGATTATGTATCAAGGCCTGAGCAAGACCGACCCTCTGTTTATAACCTTTCGATAAAGTACCAATCTTTTTGTGGTCTTCTTTGAGAATACCACATCTTGATATTACCTGCTCTACAGCTTCCTTAAGATTCTTGACCCCATAAAGTGCTCCAACATGGCGAAGATATTCACGAACATAAAGTTCATCGTACAAAGGGTTGTGCTCGGGTAGAAATCCTATGTTTCTTTGGACCTCGATAGAATTCTGTGCCACATCCATTCCTAGAACTTTAACAGTTCCAGAACTAGCGCATATCGCTCCTCCAATGATTTTCATCAAAGTTGATTTTCCTGCTCCATTAGGCCCTAAGAAACCTACAATCTCACCTTCTTCCAGCGTGAAACTAACTCCATCTAACGCACATTGTTTCGAAAAAACTTTTACAACCTCACAAACCTCAATAGACATGAACGCTCCTTTCTTTGATCAATAAACACTTATTTGTAAATAGAAATAAACATAAGAAAGCCTAAAACTAACATTTTGTCATAAACAAAATACAAACTTAAACGCTATGATTGCAATCTAATTTAAATATGATGATTTTTCTCATTAAAAATAAGAGAACAATGGGTCGATTATTATCGAAATCCAAAATTTAAGATTAAATTTGCTAAATCGAAATTCTCAAAATAAAACTTTTCGATCATTTTTAATTTGGTCTTGTTTTCAACCTTGTAGATAATACAACATCGAAAGATCGACAACGATTATCTAACAAATTCATTGCAATGATTTCTGTTGAAATAAAAAGTCAATAAATGGAGGTTTGAAAGCTTTAAAATACCAAGAAAATTTGATTACCCATGAAAGACAGAAACTTCAACTATGTCAAGAGCTTAACTACATTTCAAAGGCAAAACACCTCTGAAGTGATAATTGGAGGCATCGGGGTTGGAGGAGACAATCCTATTCGTATACAATCGATGACGGATACAGACACCAACGATACGAAAGCAACTGTTGAGCAAATTGAAAGAATTGTAAGAGAAGGAGCAGACTTTGTGCGCATGGCTGTGCCAGGTATTAAAGAAGCTGAAAATCTCAAAAACATAAAAAAAGCACTGGTTGAAAAGGGGATACAGACTCCTTTGATTGCAGATATCCATTTTAATCCAGCTGCAGCATACGAAGCACTAAAACATGTTTCTAAAGTTCGCATCAATCCTGGTAACTTTTACGATCCTCGTGCTAAATTCAAAAAAATTGAATACACACACGACGAGTATCAAGAAGAACTCACTAAAATTGAGCAGAAATTTGTTCCATTCTTAGAGGAGTGCAAAAAACATAACACTGCTATTCGAATTGGTGCTAACCAAGGATCTCTTTCCGACCGCATAATGAGTCGTTATGGAGATACTCCTGCGGGAATTGTCGAATCCGTTATGGAGTACCTACGCATATGTAAGAATGAGGATTTTAGAAATGTCATTATCTCCATCAAGTCTAGCAATACTCGTATCATGGTTTTCACGGTTCGTTTAATGAACTATCGCATGAGGTTAGAAGAGATGCACTACCCATTTCACATTGGAGTAACTGAAGCAGGAGAGGGAGAAGATGGTCGTGTAAAATCGGCAGTAGGTTCAGGAACTTTGTTAGCAGATGGTATAGGAGACACGATAAGAGTATCTCTTACAGAAAGACCAGAGAATGAAGTCAAGTTTGCAACTGCATTGATATCACATATCAATCAACGCAAAGGGCATGACAAGATAGATGCTCAAATGTTTGCACAGACTAACCCATTCGAATATGAAAGACGATCACAACGCCCTATTGGTAATATTGGAGGACGTCAAAAGAATGTTGTAGTAGCGTCTCTTAACGGCTGTTCACTAGAAGAGGTAAGATCATTTAGAGATAATACTGTCCCTGAATACTTCTACGATGGTAATGATATCTTCAATATTGAGGGAGAGAAATTCCCAATCATATCGTTACACGAGTATCTATTTGAAGATTTCCATCATCGTAAACCTCGCTTTGTTCGAATGAACAAAAATGAGTACGATCAATTTAAGGTAAAAAACCCAGAGGTTGTAGAGAAACTGAAGAGAGAACGAAATGTTATTATTCTGATGGAATCTAAGAATCAGAATCCAACAGCAGAAATGCGTGCGTTCTTTATGGAGTTAGATGCTGCTATATGTAAAAACCCTGTAATTCTTCATCGCCAATACAATGAAAATGACATGGACAAACTTCGTATCAAGTCTGCTGCTGATCTAGGAGAATTGATGATCGATGGCTATTGTGATGGAGTTCTTATCTCAAACAATGGTTCTATTGGATATAGTGAGCTTAAAAACTTATCATACAGCCTTCTTCAGGCAAGCCGAATGAGAGTAACTCGAACTGAGTTTGTTTCTTGTCCGGGATGTGGTCGTACCTTATTCGAACTTCAAAGCACTGTTGGTTTGATTAAAAAACATTTCTCTCACCTTAATCACTTGAAGATTGGTGTGATGGGATGTATCGTTAACGGACCAGGAGAAATGGGAGATGTTGACTATGGATATGTTGGATCGAGTGTTGGAAAAGTGAACCTATACAAAGGACAACGTCTTATTAAGAAGATGATTCCAAGCGAAGATGCAGTAAAAGAGATGATTGATCTAATGAAAGAGTTTGGTGATTGGAAAGAGCCAAACGGTTAAAATATACAAAAAGGCTAGCTTAATAGAGCTAGCCTTTTCTTTGTCATTAGGTCTACTATGGTTATAGATCCATTATTGACGATTAATATTTTTAAGGATCTCCGCCTTGAGTGTTTCGGTCATTACACCATCTTGGGCAAAGGTACTAGGATTCTCTTTAAGCCATTTCGGACCAACTTCATTAAATGTCAGAGGGTTAAATTTATTGAACTTAATCTCGTTCTTTTGCCCATCAATCCTTTTAACCTGCGCAACACAATTATTCATTAACATGACTAATCCAAATGATCTTTCATGTAAAGATGCAATGTTAGGCATCCACTCTTTAACCTTAAGTATATCATCTTCTGCTTTAAGTTCGTCCTTTAATGGAGGATTATTTGCAACAGAGGTACCATCGTAAGCCTCGAAAACATTTTCTACAAATTGAAATGTTTGACTATGCTTGTTGGACTTGTCAATAAACAGCGTCTCTTTATCCCCACACTTCTTCTCAAAATGGTTATTCTTAATCAAACTATTACTTGCACCTGCAACTTCTATGCCCGTTTTTTGTTCATACCTCTCTTTCATATGAGCATAACCAAAAGAAAAATCGAATAGGTAATCTTTATTGTTATACATTAAGTTGTTGATAAAAGTCACATGATTCGCAGCATAGTGTCCTACAGGATTACCATTCTCCATAAAGTTCTTACAACCACTGTTAAATCGAACAACTGAAGCAGGGAGTTCATTGGTCTTTATGTTCATTTTTTTGTCTAACCTTACAAATGACCCATAAGGAAATGAGAAATAGTTTCCGGCAACAATATGGCGATCCATCCACATACTCAGACCACCACAACGTCGCTTGGGATCGGTAGCAAATAGGTAATTTTGAAGAAAAATAGCCTGATGGCCTTGTCGGAAACTCATATTAGATTCACAATTCTTAAAAGTATTATGAATATATATATTCTGGTGACTTTTATTTTCAATTAACTCCGCTTCACCATTCTGTCTCTCAAATAGATTATTGTCGATCATACACCTGCCATAACCGTACTGTCCCAATCCTATTCGCATCGAAGAACCAGTATTGGCTCCAAACTTATATGGAGTAGAAAAGTAGTTGTGATCAATCCTATGATACATGGCATATTTGAAATCATCACTAGGGACTCTCTGTCCTAAGTCAAGATATAACCTCCAACCAAAATTGTCTGCAAAATAGCAGTGGTCAATTCTATGGTATTTTGGCATACGATCCTCCTCTTTGATATATAAAGAGGAAATACTCGCTCTATTGTGACATCTAAAGAATGTACACTCGGTAATTCTGTTATGATCTCCAAAGATATCAATCACTGCACCCAACTTATCATTAGCACTTGCAGTTATTGGTGTTTCAAAGAAGATTCCAGATAAGACGACGTAGCTTCCCTTAATCGACACCTTACTCCTACCAGTTACCTTGACTTTACCTGCATTGTCCGCTTTAATCACTAAATTTTGCTTAGTGTTACCCGACTGCGAGATGGTCAAAGATAGATCTGCATAGACTCCATCTTTAATATAGATCGTATCACAATCTACTTTTTGTTCTAATACCTTATGGAGTTGATCTAATGCAATACTAGAAGTTCCTTTCTTGTCTTTCATGGAACAAGAGAATATTGAGACACATGCTGTCAGGAATAGCAACCTACGCGCTAAGGCCTTTGAAGTAAACGTAGTTTTCCTCATCATTTTATTTTATATGTTGTTTTATAGGCCTCTATTCAACCTCTTTAATATGATAATCATCTACGACCATTGATCGAAGAAATATAATCGCATCAAAAGAAAAATAGAGAAATAGTTTTACTTCCTAAAGATAAAACTAGTAATTAATTTATCATATTATTTAGGTCTCAATATGGTAGATTGATCTGAGATACTAAGTTACCCAAACTTCGTGAGGTCGTTTATATAGTCTATCGATCTTTGAACATCTGAATTCACGTGAAAGGTATTCCACCCTCTTTTTTTTGCGGCATCAATATTTTCCTTTAAATCATCAAAGAAAAATATCTTGGAGACATCTATTTGCATATCGTTTTCAACCATTCGATAAATTTCATTCGATGGCTTTGCACATGACATCTGATGAGAGTAAAAAAGAACATCAAAAGCATCACTCATCGGGTAACCAAATGTTCTATCAAATAATCGTTCAAATACCATTTGATGACGTGCATTAGTATTACTGAGCAGGACACATCTGAACTCTTTTTTTAGTTGTTTTAATTGATCGATCATCTCTGGAATAAAAGCAACAATCATTTGATCCCAACATTGCCAGAATAAATCGTAGTTATAACTACTATGAGTTTCAGAGTTCACTATATCAAGCAACTCTTCTTCATTTAACATCCCCGATTCGTAGTGAACAAATAACTCTCTTAATCGTGATACATAACTTTCATCAATACCCAAAGCACTAAAGCTCTGATAGCACTTACCTGGATCTATACAGAGTAGGACTCGACCTAGATCAAATACAAATAATTTGGATTCTCTTTTCATGAAGTGAATATAAAAAAAAAGAAAGCTATAAGGGGGATTATAGCTTTCTTAAACAAGGAGTAAAACAACAAAGATTTGTTGTTTAGGGAATCTAAGTAAAGAAAATTGCTCTGCTAAGATAAATGAATAACCTCCTGTTTTATAAACTAAATGCAACTATGATCCCATACACAGGCCTTTTTTCATTCCAATGGCACATTGGTATGACCAATATTATTTTTCCAATCGTTTCAACTTAAAACTATTGCTAGATGGGAAGTTTTGATAAAAAAAAAGAAGCCGTAGGGGGATACGGCTTCCTCACAAGAAGTAAACAACTTATTCGTTGCTTAGGGAATCTAAGTAAAGAAAATTGCTCTACAAATCTAATTATAGACACTTAACCCCCAAACCAAAGAAGCAATATATGCCCCTTTTTTACACAACAAATACATCAAACGGCAAATTGGTATGACCAATAACCATCAAAACATCCCTATTAGATATACATAGAAATATAAAATTATTCTACCCTAATCACAGGAATGATATCGTGATATAGACGTGACATCGCATTTCTTAAATCCAATTGTTTACGCCTTGAGACCTTGAACTCCTGTCCATCAGACATTTGAATCAAAGACGACTCCGGATCAAAAGATTTAACATAGAATACATTCACCATTATATTCCGATCAATCTTTACAAAGAGATCTTTCAACTCTTTTCCCCATTTTGTAAGACTTCCCCTGGTCAGATACTTAAAACTGTCTCCTTGGATCGTTATAATATTCTTCGTATAACTCAGATGGTATACCAAAGAGAAGTCGATCTCGCAGCTACCCGTCAGTGTTAAAACATTTAGAACCATAATTACTCCTAGCTAAACTATTCTTTTCATGATTTATTCGCAAAGTTAGCAAGAACTAGGCTACAAACATACATTTTGGCCTAATTTAGACAACAATTGCAACCGTTTTGTAATCAACAAGATAATTATAACCACATATTTTTTTTCAAAAAAATACTTGTAAATATTTTGTAGATCACATCAAAACCCTTAATATTGCATTCCGAAAGGTGATCATAAAAGCCTTTTGCATCGGGCCTATAGCTCAGTTGGTTAGAGCACCTGACTCATAATCAGGGAGTCCCTGGTTCAAGCCCAGGTGGGCCCACTACCAAGAAGCAGTTACAATTATTTG
>JAONJW010000039.1 GCA_028377305.1 Prolixibacteraceae bacterium
ATATTCGCTTCAGTCGCTTCCAACGCAAAACTAAAATCAGCAACATCAGCAAATGGATAAAATTCTTTGTCATCATATGCTCACTCATTTCAATATTCTCATTAGCACAAAAAGGTAATCTAACTAAATACTTAGGATACATTTCGACGAAACTAGATATTACAGATGATAATCGTTTCGGTGCTATAGCCGTTTGGAGTCTTGTACTAATATTTATTCTTTCCCTTATTACAATAGGACGAAAATCCCATCGTTATATCACAAAAAAGTGGTCAAATAGACAAAAAAAATCTATTCAGATTTTCATATACACAATGGAGGTCCTATCATTTGTTGGACTACTATCCATTATGGTCAATATTACAATCCTCAAAACACTACTTTATGCAGGAATAAAAGCATCCTTCATTCTTTTTCCGTTCTTAATCATTCTTTGCTCTTTCTATTATCTTTTTGAAATGATCTATATCGGCATCTACAAAGGCCATTGGAAGAAGCTAGAACTCAAACTAGGAAAGATTCAGTCCGAACATCAAGTATCAGGCTCCATCATCAACGAAAATATCCACGACATACTCGTCCTATTCCATAATGCCAAACTAGATGTGGTAGTCTTCGAAGACATCGATCGTCTATCTAATGCCATGGACATCTTCACCAAACTACGCGAACTAAACGAAACCATTAACCGTAGCCACGAAATACAGAGTAGCGACAAGCGCCCCATCAAATTCATCTATGCCCTAAGAGATGACCTTATTGAAGATCCTGAAAATAGAGCCAAAGTATTTGATCTAAATATTGCAGTAATACCATTCAACACTGGGGATAATGCCATCAACCAAATTTCGGAACATGTACACAAGAATATTCCTACTATTGACCATTCTGAACTAGATCAATTAATTCGAGAATATGTACATGACAACAAAGAATACAAAATTCTGAACTACAAAGACAACACTATTTTTCCAATCGATTCTTATGCACTGATTCAATTGAGTTATCTTTTGTCAGATAATCGAGCAATTAAAACTATTCTTAATGATTTCACCATTTATTGGAATCAAAATATTAAAGCACAGTGGAATCAACTATTGGTAGACAAACTTCTTATACTTCAATATTTCATATCATTAGGGAAATCTATAAGTCAAGAAATCTCAATCATTCACTTTGAAGACAACATCAAGTTTACTCAAGACACACTTGACGAAACCATTAGTAATCTTAACGTAATAGCAAGTAAGGATGAATCCGAATCACCTGAAAACATAAATCTTGAGATAGTAATTAGAGTCCTAATTCGCACCAGTATTGACATCACGAATAAGACAACCGAACTGTTTGCTCTTATGGTATTTAAACTACTCTTTGCCAAAGAGTTTTCCGACATCCATAAACCAAACTCTCTTCTTCGATATATATTTAATGACGGGAAAGAAGCTATTAAAAAATATAGTGAAAGTGAGATCAACCAGCTAAAAGGTGAAGTCCATTTTTCAATTGTGAATGAACCAACTTGCTCTATTGAAGAGCTAATCACAGACTATGACAGTGAAAAGTTCCCAAAGGCTGAGAGAAAATATCTAGATTCGGGATCAAATAATATTTCAATTGAGATTATTATTAAGCGTAAACTATTTACATCAATAGAAGGTTTATCAATAAAAGAAATTCATCAAGGTGAAGTGAGATATAATGTATCTACATTCATCTCTAAACTCATGTCTATTGACGATTTTAATACGAGGAATAGACTTATGAAAATTAAAGAAAAATATTTACTAAAATACAAATCAAATAAATTTGATTTTAGTTTCAGCAACAAATCATTACAAGAAATCAATAACAAACTCAAAGAGTTAGATATTCCATTCTCATGGGAATTATTACTTGGAGAATACCATAATACAATTAATCCAACCCAAATTAAATACTTACAACTTATATTATTGGATGAGACTTTAATTCAAAGTGAACACCGCTTAATTATCTCTGGAAACAACAAGTTCTTACCTGAGTCAGACCGTGAATTTTTAAGCATATTAAACACCAACATTGAAATACCACCAAACTATACCATTATTAATCCAAAATTACTACTACAATTTGTAAAGAAAGAGCAATTCTCAGCGATACAAATGATCAATATTGACATCATTAGCTACTTGGCCTCACACTCCCATGAAAGCACAAATAAAATAAGCAACAAAGAGATCGTTGAAACCTATATCGCATCCACTATTATTCAGAATGAGAACAAAGAATGGATGCAAGAGTTTTATTTAGACCTATTACATGAATTGACGAATGATAATAGATATGATCACAGTTTCAAACAACACTGCATTATCGTTCCAATACTCAATAATACACAATCAACACTTTTCGACAAACTACTATCAAATTATAAAACACAATCTCGTTTTATTGCCTATTTATTTAAAGATAATGATCTAGCTGAGAGCATTTCTTTTAGACATCCTAAACTTGAAAAAAGAAGTAAACTTCAAGATGTGCTAGAGAATGAGATGGATCAATTTTACCTCCTCAATTTTGATGACCAGCAATTACACAATTTCATCAACTGGGCAAATAACGATCTGGTTAATCTTAAATTTAAGAACTGTATCTATATGACTGATTTGATAATTCAAAAAGATAATGATACTCCAAGAAAGATAATGAAGGCGGTCTATGAAAATAATTTATACAGAATAAACTCCAAGATGATTAAGACAATGATCTTGTTTAACAATCATATTTCAAAAACTAAATATGAATTTGACGCCTTACAAAGACATAACAAAGATGAATACATAGAAGAGTTAATTCCAAAAGAACATTGGGAACAAGATAAATATCAAGGTGCATTTGAAAATTCAAACTATAAATTTATACTCTCGTTAAAAGATAAACCTGTAAATCAGAAGCTAATCGACTATATAGAAGCTAATAGAAGCTAATATTGTAGAGTATATCCATGGAGTGTTCCAGGAATTACCTACACAAAAATACGACAATCCAGCAAACCTACTCTTTCTATTAAAAAGAGCAATGGAACAATCAGATAACCCTAGAAGTACAATTGGACACTTGGTTAAAAACTCATGTTATATACCTATCGATCAACTAGACTTCTTGAAAGATCAGAAAAAACATTATATGTTTAAATGGCTCCAAAGTAATACAGATCCACTAATACAACCATCTGATGATATAGAGTTGAAATATATTGCATAAAGATAACCATCAAGACTCTTAAAAATGGAGCAACTTAATTCGGCACCATAATATCTATAATAATAACAACAATAGAAGACATACAGCATATATCTGATACACAAGACAAATAGTTTTGTGTATCAGTTTTTTACTATTCGATAGATAATCTCCTTTTCAAAGTCCACGGGATCTTGTTCAGTTTCAGAAATCTTCTTTAAGAATCCCCGCTTTTCTAATTCATCAAGATCATCTTCACCAAAACCATTCCACCCTATAGGAATATTATACTCTAGGTGCAAAGCAGTCTCTCCAATAAACAATCCATGCTCTGGTAACAGATACCACCATTGGGTATAATATTTTAATTCATCTGATTTTAGATCAATAGCTGCCCTCTGTAGCTCTATTCGAAACGATTCCAACTCTTTTTTATTTAAAGCCATAAACTATATTTATATTGAACCAACAAGGTTTTTTACACTCACCTCCATCCCAACGAATACGTCAACAGCACCAAAACAAATATAATAACTTATAGTCATAATAACATCAAACACCTCTCAAGTTAAAAAGAGAAATATCAAGCAATTGTATCATTATTTTTTGTAACTTCAAGATGCTAAACTAGTTCTAAAACAAGTGAGTCTACCTACACCCCATTTTAGAATTTAACACTACTATCAATAAGCTATGAAGTCCATCTGAAGCATATTTCATGATCACTTCCTAGCCACCTTATCCTACTTTGATAGTACCCTCACCCTACCTTTAAGCATGGCTTAACCAAGATTTATCCATGGTTCATCCATCAAAAACCCCGAAATCGATGGACAAACCATGGATGAACCATGGACATACCATGGACAAAGTACGGGGGAAGGTACTATCAAGGTACTATCAAGGTACTATCAGGTCCCTAAAGGCAGAAGTCATTTAAAACAAAAAGCTCTCTCTAAAGACCCCATAATCGCTCATTATCACGATGGTGCAAGACAGTGTGAAATTAACTCTGGACGGTGTAAAATTAACTCTGTCTAGATTTTATTAAATTTAGGAGATATGAAAAGAGTTGATTTAGAAGAGGTAAGAGTTAGAGCGTTAGATCAGATTCGTAAGGGAGGTAATCTAATCTGTGATGGTGGAGGCTTTGCAACATTAATTAAAGTAGTGATGGTATTGGACTGACAGCCCTACTATGTTATTTTAATCTATACCCAGCGCTTCGCACTGGGCTAGGAAGTGTGTTACTTTCTGTGCATGATTCAGTTACAAGAATGTAAAACACAAAAACTGTCTTCATCCGTTTAATCCCGGCGAGGAATTTTCTTTGTGTCTTTGCACCTAATATTTTACACTAAAACAAATATCTATTTTAGAATATGGTGTTGCATTTATGATTTGAATGCAAGATATTACATATCAACGAAGCAATATACACCGATACCACTGTACGAAATTCTTTACCGACGGTCCTTATGGTATGCCTAACTCTCGAGAATCGGCATTATCGAAGAATAGAATGACACGCAGAATAGTCCTCTTCACAATCCCTTGTGTCCCACTAGAATCGATTTCGCGAATATTTATCGAACTTTTAGAGGGAAGCGCTGTTTCTACATAAATGTATAATCAAACAGAGTTTTTTACGAAAGTTGGAATATGAAGATTATTATTATTGGATCGGTTGCAGCAGGAACTTCTGTAGCAGCCAAAGCAAGACGCAATAGAGAAGACATAGAGATTGTGATATATGAAAAAGATTCTGACATAAGTTACTCTGGGTGTGGACTACCCTACTACCTTGGAGAAGATTATATTGAACGCGAAGATCTTACCCCAAGAACTCCGAAGTGGTTTAAGAATCGATTTAATATTGATATCAAAACTCAACATGAGGTTCTTGAGGTAGATACTGTTCACAAGCAGATAAAAGGATGCAATCTACAAACAGGAACCACTTTTATCGACCCTTTCGACAGACTAGTATTTGCTACGGGAGCCACACCAATCGTCCCTTCTATTGCTAATATAAATAATCATTTTACATTTATGTTGCGCAATGTAAATCATGCAGATCTTATCGACACATATATCAAGAAAGAGAAGCCACAAAAGGCTATTATTGTTGGAGCAGGTTATATCGGTTTAGAGTTGGCAGAAAACCTTAAAAAACGTAATATCCAGGTGACTATTATAGATATGTCACTTCTCCCAGCACCAAATCTAGATGAAGATATTTCTATTCAGGTAAAGAATGAGTTAGATAAAAATGAAGTTCAATTTATAGGGAGTGAAACAGCTCAGGCTATTGAGGAACATCAGGGAAAGAAACATGTGGTGCTGAACTCCGGGAAGAAGATAAGCACAGACATGGTCATTGTATGCGTTGGAGTAAGACCAGAGACAACTTTGGCAACAAAATGTGGGGTTAAATTAGGAATAACTGGAGCCATAGAGGTAAACCAATATATGGAAACCAATTTAAAAGAGATATACGCAGTTGGCGATTGTGCTCAATCGTTCTCCTCTATAGATAATTCACCTATGTGGGTACCGCTGGGGTCTACAGCAAATAAGATGGGACGAGTTTGTGGAGATTTTATCACCAAAGGGAATTTTGCTTTTCAAGGTATCTTGGGCACGGGAATATTTAAGGTGTTTGATTTGGCAGTTGCTACCACTGGTTTTACAGAAAAACAGCTTCAAAAGAAAAACCGTAATTATGTGGTACACCATAATATAAAGCCAAATCAGAGTGAATATTTCAACACATCAAAGGAGATGATGATAAAGATGTTAGCTGATAAAGATACTGGAAAAGTTTTAGGGGCACAGATAGTCGGAGAGAACGGTGTAGATAAAAGAATTGATGTTATTGCCACAGCCATCTCTTTCCGTGCTACAGTTCATCAGTTATCCCATTTAGATCTAGCTTATGCCCCACCATTTTCTACCACCAAAGATCCTGTCCACTATTCTGGGATGGTACTTCGAAATGCCATTACAGAAAGAAATAAAACTCTAACTCCCAGAGAACTAATGGAAGCGAATGAAAATATAATGGTAATCGATGTAAGGGCTTCACACCAATATAATGAAGGGCATATCAAGAATGCAATTAATATTCCATTGGCTGATATGCGTAGTAAGGCTTTAACCATTGATAAGAATAATAAAATTGTGATGTATTGCAACAAAGGGGTTTCTGGCAATGCAGCACAAAATATTCTACAAAACTTGGGATTTAAGGAGGTGTATAATCTTTCTGGAGGATACAATAACTATGTTCTAACCAAAAGCTATCTTCTTTCATCTAAATAAATCACCGCATTCATTCTATCCCATAAATTCCATCCATAAGATAGAATGAATGCAATAAACAATAACGGACTCAATATTAATCGTATCTTTTCATAGAGGATTATTCATGCAGATATTTACCTACTCTACCCATCGTGATAAGAGGTAACGTATTTGCCTATAAAAGAGAGAATGAATGGTTTATTATCGCTCTTGAATCCACTCTTAATAAGTATGAGAAATAATCACCGGCTATAATAGATTATGATCGATAAGCTGTTGAAACATGTCATTCATTGACTCGTCCAATGGTCGATAGATCATTTTAAGGTCGTTTATGCTTTTGGTATTGTCTAGGAAACAGGGATAGCCAATATTTCTACAAATATATTTACGTGTTAAACTAGAGTCTATTATAGGTCCCACTAACCACAACAACCATTTCGACACATTCTTTGTTGGTATGGGATATGAACTTCCATACCTTGGTGTCAGCGCCTTTGCTACACCTAGAAATGATGAGTCATGCCCCGAAACAATATAGCGTCCTTCAACCTCTGGAAACAATCCTGCTCTAAAATGTGCCATTGCAACATCACGCACATCCACGATACCACAATACATATCTGGCAAGCCTGATTTGAACATACCATTACCCATGTTCTTTACAAGTGCAAAACTATCAGAAGTAACGCGCTTGGGGTCGATGGCAGGCCCCATCACTAAAGAAGGGTTCATCACCACCAGATCCCACCGATCTTGAGCCTTGCTTATCTTCCAAGCCTCTTTCTCTGCTAGGGTTTTTGAATACATATAAGAACCATGATACAAAGAAGAGGAGCCATTCCAATCCTCTTCGGTAAATTTACCAGAAGGACTCTTTCTAAGATCTAGGGTATCTCCATAAATTGCCGCCACACTGCTAGTTAAAACGACTCTCTGCACACTATAAGTTTGGTTAGCCTGTTCCAGCACATTCTGGGTGCCTCTAAGAGCTGGATCTACCAACTCCTCTTTAGGGTCTACCACATCTAAAGAGAATGGAGAAGCGGTATGATAAACCAGTTCACATTCTTGCATTGCAGCTTTAAACGAGTGAGGGTGTAGAAGGTCGGCTTTAAAAAATTTTATACTTCCCTCTGATTGCACAGCCAATGTTTCTAACGCCTCTAATTTATCCTTATCCTTCAGGTTTCTTACGGTCGCATGTACCGTCATACCTTGATCGAGAAGAGTTTTTACTACCCATCCTGCAACATAGCCCGTTGCACCGGTCACCATCACTGGCTTTGACTTATCTATTGTCCTCATAACAATTAAGAAGTATATGATTTATCGAGCAATAATGTTTAACTATAAGAGCAACAATACTAACTTATGAAAAGTTCATATCCAGCATAGAGCACCAACTAACCTTGTCCATTATACAAAAGCAATTAAAAAGGTCTTCACCTAAAAGAATAAAAGCGAAGACCTCAACATTCCAAATTATATGAGAAACAGTATTTTCTATAGTAACTTATTATCAATAAGTTGTTGAAACATCTCCTGCATCGTCTCATGGAGTGGATGATAGATCATTTTCAAATCCTCTTTACTCTTCCTATTATCCATAATACATGGATAACCAATGTTCTTTCGAATATATCTGCGATTTAATGTTTTATCCATCATTGGCCCCAAGAACCACAATAGCCATTTAGGCACAAGCTTTACGGGTAATGGATAAATATCTCCAAAAACAGATACTAACTCTAATGACATAGATAATAAAGAGGCATTATGCCCAGAAATTATATATCGTCCTTCTGCTTCCGAAAAGAATCCAGCATTTAAATGAGCCAACGCAACATCACGTACATCCACCACACCACATGCTAATGCAGGAAGACCAGACTTAAACGTTCCATCCCCCATCTTAGTTATAAGCTTAAAACTTTCAGAAGTAACATTCTTAGGATCAATAGCAGGCCCCATTACAAAGGATGGATTGATCACCACTAAATCCCATCGATCTTGTGTCTTACTTATCTTCCATGCTTCTTTTTCAGCTAGTGTCTTCGAATACATGTATGCACCATACTTGATCGAAGAGGAAGTATTCCAGTCTTTCTCAGTAAACTTACCTGTGGAGGTCTTCTTTAAATCAATATTATCTCCATAGATTGCAGCAACGCTACTAGTTAGAACCACCCTTTTCACACTCTCGGTTTCATTGGCCTGTTCTAACACATTTTGTGTTCCTTGTAATGCAGGGTCAACCAATTCCTCTTTAGGATTTTGCACATTTAACGAAAATGGAGAAGCAGTATGATATACCAATTCACAATCCTGCATCGCTTCTTTAAAGGATTTGGAATGCAATAAATCGGCCTTAAAAAACTTTATTGTCCCTGGGGATTCTTCAGCCATTTTTTCTAGGGCAGACAACTTCTTCTTTTTCTTTAGGTTTCTTACAGTGGCATGAACTGTCATTCCCTCCTCTAATAGGAACTTAACTAACCATTCTGCCACATATCCTGTAGCACCAGTAACCATCACTGGCTTAGACTTATCTATTATTCTCATATGTTATAAGATGTATAATACGCTATTAGTGGTATTTCACCACATCTTAGGAACAACAATTATTAATAAAAGTTTCGTTCCAATAGTGATTTATACCATTTTAAGCACATTAATTACTACGCCATCATCTATCAATAACATTATTTAACCATTTAAAGCCATTCTTTTTATCTATTTTGACAAACTTTCTTTAAAAACTAAAACAA
Source organism: Prolixibacteraceae bacterium (assembly GCA_028377305.1). Classification (GTDB taxonomy): domain Bacteria; phylum Bacteroidota; class Bacteroidia; order Bacteroidales; family Prolixibacteraceae; genus Halosquirtibacter. The sequence continues at coordinate 9,303 of JAONJW010000039.1, forward strand.
ACTAACATTCTAAAATCCGGCTTAGATGTATTTAAAAAAGAATAAAAAGAGTCGATTTGAACTGCTTTATCAAGACTACTACAGTGACCTAGTAAAGTTCTGCTCAGCGATTATTTATAATCGAGACGAAGCACAAGATCTAGTTCAAGAGTTGTTTTTAGAGCTGTGGAATAAAAAAGACCTCTCTCACATTCATGGAGAGATAGAGCACTATTTATTTCGAGCAGCCAAATATAAATGCCTCAATCGACTCAAGCAATTATCCATTCATGATCGACATGAAGAGAGTATTAAAGAGGCCTTATTATATATTCATCGGTATAGTGACCTCTCCGACGATAAGATAATACAGAAAATAGAAGAGCTTATCCAGCAAATGCCATCCAAGATGAAAACGATGGTAGAAGAACACTACCAGGAACGAATCACCTATAAAGAGATTGCTGAAAGACATAACATTAGTGTCAACACAGTAAAAACTCAAATCAAAAGAGCTTACCGAAAGATCCGATCCGAACTACAATTACCTAACAATAAGAGAACTATAAAAAAAATCACTATTTTATTATTTTTTTTCACCAAATGATGTCACCCTTTTTCATAGGGTCATTTACTAGTTAATAGAGATTATGAGAAGAGAAAATGGAATATCGTGGCGTCTTTTACGAAAGGCAACCATACAAGATTTATCCGAAAAGGAGAAAGAAACATTTGACCATTGGGTGAAGGATCCAGATCATCAAGCCTTTTTCGATCAAGCAATAGATTTCTACCATAAAGATCAATTTGATGAAATCGATACACATGCGAGATTCAAAGCTTTAATGAAACAAGTCGATTCGACCAAACAGCGTAGTAGATGGAAAAGAATTGCTGTGGCGGCAAGTATCCTTTTAGCAATCTCTATCAGTTCTTTGAAATTGTATCATATTAGCAATCAGGCAAATAATCACTCATCATCGTTTGCTTGGGTTGATGTACAGAAGCCCTATTTAATTCTTGAAGATGGTACTAAAGTTGCATTGACCGACACAGGACACCTGCCCAAAGATCTATTTAAGGTAAGTGCCGATCGTTTAGTCATATCTGATATTTCATCCCAATGGTTTGTCTCAAAAAAACAATATTCACTTGTCGTTCCTAGAAAACAGATCTTTGTAATTCAGTTAGCCGATGGCACTGAGGTGACATTGAATGCTGAAAGTAAGCTTACATTCTCGAATATTTTTGATCAAGACTTTCGACAAGTAACGATTCAAGGAGAAGGTTTCTTCAAAGTAGCTAAAGAGGAGTTCAGACCGTTTTTGGTAAACACACCTGACATCCATATCAAAGTACTAGGAACACAGTTTAATGTGAATACTAGAAGTTTGGAACAAACGGTGATTATACTTACAGAGGGACAGGTAAAAGCAGTAGACACAAAGACCAAGCAAAATGTCTTCATGACATCAGATATGTTAGCAACATACAACAATGGTAGTTGGTCCACACAATACAATGTAAACACCGAACGACTATTGGCATGGAGAGATGACTCTTTTTCCTATCAGAACAACACGTTAAAAGAGATCTTCAATGATCTTTCTTATTGGTATGATTTCAAAATACATTACATGGATCTAGAAATCCAAGATAAGAAGTTTACAGGTACATTTGAACGCTACGATCAATTTCAAAATATAGTTAAACTATTTAAAACGATGGGAATTGACATCGATTACAAGAATGGAATTTATGAAGTAAAAACTAAACAATAACACCCAACTCCAATACAATCCTATTCATAGGTAATGATTTGGTGTTGGTAAAATTAAACTCAATAACAAATACTAAACCAATAGTTTATGAACAGGAATTGGAGCAATTCATTAAAGATTGTGGCAACCTGGCTTGTCCTAAGCCTATGGGTATTCAGTACACAGTCCACCTATGCAAAGGATAGCATAATGGATCTTCCTTCGATGAGTGTGAAGGTCAAATCTGAATCATTAAAAGATCTACTTATTCGACTCCAGGATGAATCCCAAGTGTCATTTTTCTTCCAAGATGATGCCGTTGAGAATATTGTGGTCAAAAATATGAAGTTCAAAGACGCCCCTCTTTCAACAATACTCAAAGAGTGTTTGAAAGATACTCCATTAACCTATTCTTTGAATGGGAAAACAGTTACGATTCATCCTAAAAGCCCAACACTGTCTAAGAATAAAATTAACCAATCTCAACAAGACAAACGTATAATTTCAGGACAAGTTACAGATAAGAATGGTGGACCTATTGTAGGGGCTACCATTCAAATCATTGGGACAACAAAAGGAGGGGTCACCAATGTCGATGGAAACTTCTCACTTTCAGTGGGGAACGGAACGACTCAACTAAAAGTTTCTTACATTGGAATGAAATCTAAAGTAGTAGATATTCAAAATATTAGTAATATTAAAGTGGTTCTCATCGAAGATGCAATAAGCCTAAGCGAAGTAGTAGCGGTGGGTTATGGGGTGATGAAAAAGAGCGACCTTACCGGTGCCGTCTCATCCATTAAAACAGAAGATCTTCCAGAATCTGCTACAACTTCTGTACAACATATGCTTTCTGGAAAAGCAGCAGGAGTTAAAGTAACACAAAATGATGCACAACCGGGTGGTGCAATATCAATAACGGTACGTGGATCGGCCTCTGTAGGAGCTGGGAATGCACCTCTTTATATCATTGATGGTTTTCCTGTTGCAAGTGGTGTAGATCCGAATACGGGATCCAACAGATATACTGTTGGAGCTAGAAGTCCATTAAACTCTATTAACCCCAACGATATCGAATCTATCGAGGTCCTAAAAGATGCCAGTGCTACAGCAATCTACGGAGCAAGAGCTGCCAATGGTGTCATTCTGATCACCACCAAAAGTGGAAAAAAAGGGAGAGTAAAAGTAGACTATGACTTTAAAACTGGAGTTCAACGAATATCAAAACCATGGGAAGTCCTAGATGCTCAAGGCTATATGAACGCAACCAACCGCCAATCCAAAGAGAAATGGATGCTAGATAACAAGTTAGGTGTATATGGGGATACTGATGCTTCAACCATTGCAAAATGGGAACCAACATATAGTCAAGAGGAAATTCATGGAGCGGGGAAAGGTACCGATTGGTTTGACTTAGTTACCAGACAAGGTAAAATTACCGAAAATAATGTAACCATTAGTGGCGCAAATGATAAGACCAATTACCTGATCTCGGTCAACCACTTTGACCAAGATGGTGTAGTAAAAGGAAACGACTTCATGCGCTTTACAGGACGTATTAACCTAGACACCAAGATTAACGATTGGCTAAAAGTTGGGGTACGTACGACTAGTAGTAGAACAGATTATAACAATGCTTCTTTGGGTAAAGGTATTAATGAATATGCAGGAGTAATTGAAACCGCCATGCGTTTTACACCGACACTCGATGTCAAAGATGAAAATGGGAACTATACACTTATTCCGGGATCACCATTTTATCCAAATCCAGTCTCACTACTTGAAATCTCCAATGAGACGAAGAAGGATAGACTTTTAGCACAAGGGTATGTAGAAGTAACTCCTTTTAAGAACTTTACGATGACCACCAAGGTTGGTGTGGATCAAAATAGTGGAACAACAAAAATGTATCTACCGAAATCTACGCTTTATGGAGAAAGAGTTGGTGGACAAGCCAATATCACACACAAAAATAGTGAAGACTATCTCTTTAATACGACTTTAGCATACCAGCTTGACCTATTCAAGAATCACCATATTAGCTCTTTGGTTGGTTATGAATATCAAAAATTCACTTGGGATGGACATGCACTAGCAAATAACAAATTCACTACCGATGCATTCCTTTTCAATAACATTGGTGCTGGTGAGGGAGAAAAGCCTAGTGTTTCGTCGTATAAAGGAGAAAATATTTTGGCTTCTTATTTTGGACGATTACTCTACAATATTAATGATAAATACCTTTTCACATTCACACTGAGAGCAGATGGCTCTACAAAATTTGGTAAAGACAATAAGTGGGGATACTTCCCATCCAGTGCTTTTGCTTGGAGGTTAAACAATGAACCCTTCCTTCAATCGCAGAAATGGATTAGTAATTTGAAACTACGTTTGAGTGCTGGTCAAACTGGTAACAGTAATATATCAGGGGCATTTGCCTATTATAGCATGGGGCACGATTGGATCTTTGGAGATAATATTAGTTCAGGATCATATCTAAGTTCATATGAAAACCCTAGTTTAAAATGGGAGACTACCACCGAGTATAATATTGGTGCAGACATTGGCTTCTTTAACAACCGCGTTAGTGCAAGTGTCGAGTATTTTTATAAAGAGATCACGGATCTTTTAGGTGAAAAAGCATTACGTTCTTTCTTAGAATTGAGCAAAATGAATGCCAACATGGGGATTACATCCTCTAGAGGGTACGAAGTAACTCTCTCTACAGTAAATATTGATAAAGAGTTCCGCTGGACAACCAACCTTAACCTTTCTGCATACAAAGATGCTTGGGTAGAGAGAGCTCCAAATACGATTCTCAAGTCTTACCAGTCGGAAAGAGATCCTATACGAATTCATTGGGGGTATGAGACGGATGGTTTAGTAAAACCAGGTGAATCGATAGCCCACATGCCTTCGGCAATCCCAGGATGGCTAAAAGTAAAAGACATCAATGGTTTTGATGAAAACAACCAAAAGACTGGTAAGCCTGATGGTAAGCTAAATGAAGCCGATATCGTAAAGATAGCAGATCAAGATCCTTCTCTAATCATTGGTTTTACCAATACATTTGAATATAAGAACTTCGATGTTAACATTCATATGTACGGTATGATGGGAATCAAAAAGAAAAACAATTATCTTGCAGATGGTCAATATGGTTACGAACTAACAAGAGGTCAGAATAAAGCAGTATTAATTAATGACTCATGGAGCAGTGAGAATCGAAATGGAAAATACCCGAATAGTGTTGCTCGTAACCCTTATACGGGAGGGTATCAATTCCTATTACAAGATGCTAGTTTTATTCGAGTTAAGAATATCACATTGGGATATACGTTTAGAGAAGTAATTCAACGCACCAAATTTCTTCAAAAAGCTAGAATCTATATTGATGTAGCAAACCCATTAATATTCACTGACTATAAAGGGGCTGATCCTGAATTTGGAGGACTATATCCACCACAAACAAGCTATACGTTAGGATTAAATATATCATTTTAAAACGTCTTGATTTATGAAAACATATCATATAAATAAAATCATCACATCCCTTCTGGTTATTTTCACAATGGTAGGATGCGAAGGTAATTTAGAACCTGTTACTTATAATCAACTAAGTCCAAGTAATTTTCCTAAGAATGTTGAAGATGTACGCACCGCTGTAACTGGTTGCTACTCTAAGATGGGTAATTATCATATCCCTAATTGGAAAAATCGGTTAATCATGAATACCGCAACCACAGATGAGTTTACATGTTTTTGGGGCCATTGGTCTTGGGAAAACTACTCTAAATTTCTTTGGAATTCAAGTAGCGAAAGTGTGATATCGCCTTACACAGAGTATGTTCAAGCCCACACTATTTGTATTAACACCATTGAGCGTATCAAACAAGTCTCAATGAACGAGGAGCTAAAACATAGATATATCGCTGAAATTCATGGACTGATCTCTATGATATCCTATACCCTTTACGATTTCTATGGACCTGTTCCATTGGTAACAGATACAAAAATCACAATGAATCCAAACACCACCTTTTTACCCCAAAGGCCTACCCAAGAATGGATGATCAAATATATAGAAGACAATGCTAAACTAGCCATAGACGGGACGCCTAAAATATATGCTGAGAGTGACTTTGGTAGAGTGACACAAGGTACAGCTCAGATGGTACTTCTGAAACTGTATATGCATGAGAAGATGTGGGAAAAAGCCAACACTGTTGCAGATAAAATTACTGATCTTGGCGTTTATCAACTACAAAACAGCTATAAGTCAATATTTAGTATTGCCAATGAACAGAATAGTGAAATAATATGGGCAATACCACAAAATATATCCGATATGTTTAACCAATGGTTAGCACACGTTCTTCCCTCACCGTACGTATCTCCACAAGGCATTCCTGTACAGAAATGGGGCGGCTATAAGGTACCATGGGATATGTATAACAAATTCGAAGAAAGAGTAGACGAACGTTTAAGCTGTCTATGGAGATATATCAACACCAATGATGGAATATTAGACCTAAAAACATCTAATGAAGATTGGGCTAAATTGGGGGCAATACCTGTAAAGTACGACGAAGATCCAGCAAGTACAGGTTTAGCACACGGAAATGACCTTGTTGTATATCGATATGCAGAGGTGCTGCTATCCAAAGCAGAAGCGCTAAATGAAATGAATGGTTTGAACCAAGTTAGTGTGGATCTTGTAAACCAGATTCGCAATCGTGCCAAAGCAACACCTATTACCATAGATATGTTTGCCGATAAAGATCAATTCAATAACTATATCTTGGACGAACGTTTCAGAGAGTTGTTTTGTGAAGGAGCAAGAAGGGAGGACCTTATTCGACATGGGAAATATGTAGAAAAAGCAATCGAAAGAGGAGCAGTAGATGTGAACGATAACTACAACTTATTCCCGATTCCACAATCTGCTCGCGACGAAAACCCTCAGATCAATCAAAATCCAGGATATTAACATTATATAAGACCAATTACATCAACAATTGGAATAACAGATTACTTGGATATACTTCCAAGTAGTCTGTTCTATAATCCATCTCACATGAAACAACTAATCGTATCAATACTTCTCTTAACCCATTGCATTGCGTGTACACAAGAAAAGAAAAGCTACCCAGAACTATATGCCTTTATCGAACGTGTAGCACCTCAATATTCCAACAACATCATTATTAATCTGCATAATGATAACACTGGTAAAGATCATTTTGAACTTAATACAGTAGATGACAAACTTCATATAACCGGCAATAGCAAAGGGGCAATAACTAGAGGTATAAAACACTATCTCACCCAATATTGTCATAAGAGTATCTCTTGGTGCGGAAATAATATGCCCTTTCCTTCAGTTCAGCCAAAAATAGAGATCAAGGAGTTTGTCAACTCTCCTTTTAAATATCGTTATTATCTCAACTATTGTAGCCACAGCTACAGTATGGCATTTTGGGATTGGGATCGATGGGAGAAAGAGATCGATTGGATGGCATTAAATGGAATTAATCTACCTCTAGCAATTACGGGACAATCCAAAGTATGGCAAAACACATTACGTAGACTTAACTTTAGTGATAAAGATATTCTTTCATTTATTCCAGGTCCTGCTTTTGAAGCATGGTGGCTTATGGGTAATTTAGAAGGTTGGGGAGGTAAAGTGCCTCAAGAGTATATTGATAACAGAGCAGCGTTACAAAAGAAAATTGTAAATCGTATGCGTGCACTAGGAATATCTCCTGTTCTTCAAGGATTTTATGGCATGGTACCTCATGCATCTATAAAGAAGTTTCCGAAAGCAGATATACGAAATGTCGGTACTTGGTGTGGTTATCGTCGTCCAGCTTTCTTGTCTCCAGAAGACCCTCTTTTCATCAAGTTTAGTAAAGTATTCTATGAAGAACAAGAGAAGCTCTATGGTAAAAATAAATACTTTGCAGGAGATCCATTTCACGAGGGAGGTCAAACAAAGGGAATCGATGTAAAGAATGCTGGCAAGCAAATATATTCAATGATGAGCAACCAGAACAAAGATGCAATATGGGTACTACAAGCTTGGCAAAATAATCCTAGGACACAACTACTAAAAGGGATACCAAAGAAGAAGGCTATCGTACTTGATCTTTGGGGAGAGGTAAGGCCTCAATGGGGAGGGACTCCATCTCTATGGAAAAGAAAAGAAGGATTTATTGGCCACGATTGGATTTGGTGTACAGTGCCTAACTTTGGAGGGAATACGGGAATATATGGCAAAATAGAGACCATTGCCAAGGATGCAAACGTTGCACTTAATAGCCCCAAAAATCAAGGGCTATCGGGAATTGGTTCTGCTATGGAAGGAATTGGAACCTACCCGGTGGTGTACGATTTTATCTACGATCTGGGATGGACGCATCACAAAATTGATATCGACCAATGGATACAATCGTATGTCGAGTCTCGCTACGGTTCTATATCTGAGCAAACACATAAAGCATGGGATATCCTTCTTCACTCTATATACAGTTGTCCTCGAGACAAAGGTGCAGAAGGCTGCCCTGAGAACATTCTCTGCGCTAGACCAAGACAAAAGCTAGATCGTGTGTCAAGTTGGGGTAGCTCTTCAATTTTCTACGATCCACAAAAGCTTATCAATGCAATAGATCTACTGTTAAAAGAGAGTAAACACCTTCATACTTTAGATACCTACCAATATGATGTAGTAGATCATGTAAGACAACTGATGGCTATAAAAGCACAAAAGCTGCATCAATCACTAGAACATGCTTTCCATGAAAAAGATATTGCTAAAGTAGAGAGGAGTGGAAACGAGATACTGCAACTCATTTTGGATGAAGAGAAGCTCCTCAAAACACGTAAAGAATTTCTATCAGGTATATGGATACAACAAGCTAGAGACATGGTAGAAAAACCAGAGGATAAAGACCTTATGGAGTGGAACGCACGGGTTCAAATCACAAGTTGGGGTAATAGACATGCTGCAAATCAGGGAGGCTTACGAGACTATGCCCATAAGGAATGGGTTGGACTTCTTTCTCAACTATACTATCCTCGATGGGAAAAATACATTCATCGAAAGATAGAGGTACTAAAAGGGAAGAAACCTGCAGAAATTGACTGGTTCCAACTTGAAGACCATTGGTCTAGATCACATATGAAAACCATTACATCACCAAAAGGCGATGCAGTAAACATTGCAATCGAAATGTTCAATAAACATCGTACAATGTAAATCAATAGTTAATAAAAAAGATTACGGATAAAACAGAGTTAGGGGTAGAATAATGTCACAATAACTTAATGGCAATTTGACTAATTAACGAATGAAGACAGAAGTTCCGCCCCTATTTATTATCTGGATAAACAATAGTAGATATAGGACCATGCCACTAATCTTTATCAATAAAGCTGCATAATAAATACAGCTGTGAGACTCACTTAAATGACCTAATAATTAAGCAATGAATAAGAAGTGCTGTTCGATCATAAATAAAGGGGAATAAATACCAATATCCACAGTAAACAACTTCAAAGACTTTTAATCCTAACATATATTAAAGGCATAACAAGGCATAGCTCCTCAAAATAGATTATGCTTATACTATATTTTACCACCGCATCTAATAAGGTAAAATTTATCTATCTATAAAACTTTTACGTATCGTTCTATTTTAGACAACACCACATAAAGAGCCCTAATAAGATAATATTATATTGTATAACAAAGGCTTATACACACAAAATAAAGTAGTAAATTGTAATGTCGTTAAATTCACACAATAAATTATGAATAACAATAGAACTTACATCCTTTGGTTAATAATTGGCATGATTCTTCTTTTACAGCTCACTCCTAAGTTAGCTACAGCAACTCCAATAAAAGAACTTACCAAGCGCATCCTAAAAGAGAAATCTTCAAAAATTAAATATCGTTTACTGAGAAAAGAGACAAAAGATATATTTGAAATCGAATCGAATGAACAATATATTATCATCTCAGGAAACAACACCATCTCTCAAGCAGTGGGACTTAACTATTATCTTTCAAACTACTGCAAAACAGATATATCATGGTTTGTGGATGATGAGATACATATCCCTACATCACTTCCAAGAGTAGAGGGTAAAATCCAAAAATCGGCACACGTAAAGAACCGTTTCTTCCTCAACTACTGTACTTTTGGCTACAGCCTTACGTGGTGGCAATGGCGAGATTGGGAACACCTGATTGACTGGATGGCACTAAATGGAATCACCATGCCTCTAGCCATTACGGGACAAGAAGCCATATGGTATAAGGTATGGAGATCTTTCGGCCTTAGCGATATCGAGGTCAGGTCTTATTTCACGGGTCCGGCCCATCTCCCATGGCATCGAATGTCCAACATCGACAAATGGGGAGGTCCCTTACCAAAATCATGGCTAGATCATCAAATGATACTACAAAAAAGGATTCTTAAAAGAGAGCGTGCACTAGGGATGACCCCAATTCTTCCAGCCTTTGCAGGACATGTTCCTCAGGCTATTTCAAAACAGTATACAGAGGCAAAAATCACCTCTCTAGGAAACTGGGGTGGGTTCAAAGCCAATTACCACAGCTACTTTTTAGACCCTTTAGATCCTCTTTTTAGTAAGGTTCAACAACGCTTTCTTAAATATCAAAAAAAATATTTTGGTACTAACCACTATTACGGTATCGACCCCTTTAATGAAGTGACCCCTCCGAGTTGGGAACCAGAATATTTGGAAACTGTAGGTAAAACCATATACTCCTCCTTGGCCACTTCTGACCCCAAAGCAGTATGGATACAGATGACATGGATGTTCTACTATGATAGACACAAATGGACCAACCCTAGAATCAAAGCAATGGTTCGATCGGTGCCCCAAGACAAGATGATTCTACTAGACTATTTTGCAGAAAAAAAAGAGGTATGGAGAATGACAGATAGATTCTTTAAACAACCATATATATGGTGCTATCTAGGAAATTTTGGAGGAGGGACAGCACTTACTGGAGATCTTCAGAAGATGCACGATAACTACCAAAAAGTAATACAAGAAGGAGGTGGTAATATGATTGGCATCGGATCAACCCTAGAGGGGCTTGATGTTAATCCAGTAATGTATCGATATCTCTTTGATCTAAATTGGAGTCGATCGCTTCCGTTGAAAGAGTGGATTACCTCTTGGGCAGACTTACGCTATGGATCAGAAAACACCAAATACAGAGAAGCATGGTCGATTCTTAGCTCAAAGATCTACAACAATGTGGCTACATTTGGGCAATCTCCACTAATTAATGGACGCCCTAAATTGAAAGGGAGACTAAAATGGGTAAACCACCTCTTAAGCTACAACAACAGAGATTTATTCAAAGTATGGGAGTTGATGCTCCAAGCAGGTGATACTCCAGTTGCATCTTATCATTACGATATCACAAATATTGGACGTCAAGTTCTAGGAAATCACTTCACAACATTACGGAATGCATTTGCCGAAGCATACCAACAGGAGAATGTCTCTCGAATGGAACAGATAGGAGAACAGATGACCACATTAATATCCGACATAGATAGACTAGTACAGACACAAAGCTATTTTCTTGTTGGTAAATGGCTAGAGGATGCCAAAAAGATTGGAATCGATCAAAAAGAGAGAGATTATTATGAAGAGAATGCAAGGAATATTATCACCACTTGGGGAGAGAAAAATCAATCTTTAAACGACTATGCCAACCGAACTTGGAGCGGTCTGACTTCAGATCTTTATCTTAAAAGATGGGAGCTATTTATAACCGAAGCAATAAAAGCAAAAAAAGAGCATTTAGATCTCGATCAAAAGATGATTCACTTCCAGATCGTAGCACTTGATGACCAATGGGTAAAAGGCCACCAAATATATCCATCGAAACCGAAAGGGAATTCGTATCTTATAGCAATGGAACTGTTCAGGAAATATGCCACAATGATAAGAAAGGAGAAGTAGGCGATCTAAAAATTGAAAGCTCAAAGGGGATCCCTTTGAGCTTATATTTTTCTAAATATTCGACGCAGAAAAACTGAACCCTAATTGCTATCTATTCTTAAAGGTGGAAATTCCAGCAAAAACAGCTTGGTCTCCCAAGTAGCGTTCAATACGTAGCAGTTGATTAAATTTAGCTATGCGCTCACTTCGACATCCAGAGCCTGTTTTCAAATGACCGGCACCAACAGCAACGGTCAAGTCGGCAATGGTCGTATCTTCTGTTTCGCCAGAACGATGTGAAATAAAACAATTATAACCATGTTTCTTTGCCAACTCAATGGTCTCAAGAGTCTCGGTCAATGTCCCTATTTGGTTCAACTTTATTAAGATTGAATTACCGGCTCCTTTATCTATTCCCTCCTGAAGAATCTTTGGATTGGTACAGAAAATATCATCTCCCACCAACTCTACTTTATCCCCCAAACGTTCTGTCAATATTTTCCAACCGTCCCAATCATTTTCTGCCATTCCATCTTCAAGTAGTACAATAGGGTACTTATCCACCCAAGACTCCCATATATCAACCATCTCTTTAGAACTCTTATAGCCACCCCCCGACTTAAAGAAGTGGTATTTACCATCTTTCCACATCTCACTAGAGGCAGGATCGATACAGATAGAGATATCGCCTCCAGGGCTATAGCCGGCATTCTCAATAGCTTCAATAATCACCTCAACAGCCTCTTGATTAGATTTAAGGTTTGGAGCAAAACCTCCTTCATCTCCAACAGCCGTATTATACTCTCGTCTCTTTAACACCTTTTTCAAATGATGAAAAGTCTCCAGTCCCATACGAATAGCCTCTTCAAAACTATCTGCATGATGAGGAGCAATCATAAACTCTTGGAAATCGACATTATTATCGGCATGCACCCCTCCATTAATTACATTCATACATGGTACTGGCATGATAAACTTTTCATTACTTGATGCAAAATATTCGAAAAAATGTTGATCATGATAGTAAGCTGCTGCTTTTGCAAAAGCCAAAGAGACGGCCAATATTGCATTGGCACCCAGTTTAGACTTATTGGGCGTACCATCTAGTTCAATCATAATACGATCCACCTCAGCTTGTCCATGAACTTCTTTACCTACTAATGCTTCCGAGATGATTTCATTAACATTAGCAACCGCTTTAGTAACCCCTTTCCCTAGATAACGAGAGTGATCACCATCTCTTAATTCATACGCTTCTCTCTCTCCTGTAGAAGCTCCAGAAGGAACAATCGCGCTGGAATGAATCCCATTATCTAATGTTACCCATGCTTCCACAGTGGGATTCCCACGGCTATCTATCACTTCTTGGGCAAAAACATCCTCTATCTTCATAATCATCTCATTTTAAATGGATCTACAAAAACTATAACAATAGAAGTGATAAAAAGATCATGAAATACTCTTTTTATAAAAAATCGAGTATATTATATTGGTAGTGTGTCAATTACACATTAACCTCAAAGATGATCAATAAAAACCCATGATACTTCCCTTAGCGACGACTTTTCTCCGTAGGTTTTAGTTGATAAAACCAATGTCGTTGGCTTATAAAACAAAAAAGGCAAAGGGATTTTGTCTGTTAGATAAAAGAAGAGGAGGCAGCATAAAAAAAGACCATAATCAAGATAAATAAAAGTATTTATGTGCCCCTCTCCCAACTAATCTGAAATACCTTCGATAAAAATCTACAATAAAGAAAGGTCCTAATATCTGTTATGTAAGAAATATTATAAGATGCAATACTATTAATATGACGCACAACTAGACAAAAAGTGACACCATTCATTACATTTTTCACTAAATAACCTTCTGTACATTCACACGAAATCGATTATTCTCAAGCTCAATAGGAGTCGTTATTATATCTATAACTCACCGCTATTTAATGTTCTTTTGAAAGTAAAAGGCTGATTGTATTTTTATAATGAACAATAATAATGGAGCAACTGTTCAACCTAAATAGAAAGTTTTAAAACTACTTATGATGAAAAGAATCTTATTCCCATTACTTCTAGCTATACTATTAGTTGGATGTAATAAAACAAAGAAGAAGGTAGATGAGACACTCTCCTCAGAACAAGTCGTTAAACGTTTAGTGGGGGCATATTTGTATGGCTATCCTCTGTTATCGATGGAATATACTAAAATTACGAGTACTAATATCGACACTCCAAATAAGAAAGGAAAAGCTCCAATCAATCAGTTTGGGATATTACAAGCATTCCCTAAAGCTGGATTTAAAGAAGTGGTTCGACCTAATGTTGACACGTACTACTGCTTAATATGGACCGACCTAAAAAAAGAACCATTATATATTACCATTCCAAAAACTGACAGGTATTATCTAATGCCTATATTAAATGCCTATACTGAAGTCATTTCATCTGTAGGGTCTAGAGCTACTGGACAAGATGAAATTAGCTTTATCCTTGCAGGACCTAATTTTAAAGGCCAGGCTCCTGAAGGCGTGAAAATTATACATTCGGAAACCAATATGAACTGGTTATTAGGAAGGGTTGCGGTAGCAGATCTTCGTGATGGGAAAGAAGTTACCAAGAATTTCCAAAACAAACTTAAGGTAGTACCTCTAAGTCAGATGAATAATCCTGATTACAAAGCTCCAAAGGGGACATATGACCCTAAAAACAAACTTATCCCAATGGAAGTAGTAGATGGATTAGATATCGTATCCTATTTCGATCAGATGCTTTCAGTGATGGTGGATAACCCGGCATTGAAGCAAGATGAAAAGATGATCAAGATCATGGCATCCGTAGGGCTATACCCTGGAGAAAAATTCGATATTACACTATTCCCTGAGGGACTACAAGAAAAGATCAAGTCTATACCTGAAATGGTGCAAATGGGATTTGTTGAGCAAACCAACAATCCAAATCCAAAGACACTTATCAATGGCTGGAAATATATCACAGGCCTTCTCGGAAACTACGGGACCAACTATAGTCTAAGAGCTTATATTGCAAAGATAGGGTTGGGAGCAAATCAAGATGTTGATGCCATATACCCCAACACCGCTGTAGATGTAGATGGGGCAATTCTAAGTTCGAAGCTTAAATACAAAATACACTTTAAAGCTAAAGAACTACCTCCTGCAAAAGGTTTCTGGTCTCTAACGGTTTACGATAAAAAAGGCTACTTAGTAGACAACCCTATAAATCGTTACAACCTTGGTAGCTTGAAAGAGTTAGAATATAACAAAGATGGATCGTTAGATATATATATTCAAGCCAAAGCTCCTCGATATCGTAAAAGCAATTGGCTTCCATCCCCTCAAGATGGTACAAATTTTGAAGTCACTTTGAGAATATACTGGCCTAAGAAAACAGCACTAGATCGATCGTGGTCTATTCCTGGAATCCAGAAAATTAAATAACATCACAGAACGAAAGAGAGCTCTATCAAAGAACTCTCTTTCTTTATACCCTCTCTTTGACAAAACATCTTAATTCTTGCCTATTGTGAAAATTTTTCACAAACAAGCCGTCGACTTATAATAGCTTATTGATAGGCACCGGCAGAGTAGGTTAACTCATAAGAGTGAGAATATAGCTCAAATACGGTTCCGAATGGATCCTCTACATAACACATTCGATACGGTTTCTCTCCAGGATAATATTCTCGAATAGGCATTCTTTGCTTACCTCCTGCAGCTACAATCTTCTCGACCAGCCCTTCAATATCCGGATCTTGAACACAAAAATGAAAAAGACCACAACGAAAAGGATCAAAATGTGGTTTTAATGATTTACTCTGAGGAAATTCAAAAAGTTCAACGCCAATCTTATCTCCTGTGGCCAGATGAGCAATCCGAAATGAGCCCCAGCCTTTGTCAAAAACATCAATACACATCTTTCCAATAGCAGTGGTATTCTCCTCTTCAATCAGTGTCGGCTTCATAATCAGATAAAAACCCAACACCTCAGTATAGAACTTCACTGCTTTTTCAAGATCAGGCACGGTGATTCCAATGTGAGAAAAGGTTCTAGGATAAACATACTTTTGTATTTCCATAATAGTAATGATTAGTTACAATATCAAATTCTATGCCTATCAAAACAGTTATACATCTCAATTTGTTCATATCTTCACACACCGCTACTCTGTTATAAATCAATAGCAGTAACGAGATCCAATTGGGAAAACATTAGAAACAGGAATGTGTACACCCAAAGTACATCTAACCAAATGCAAGTAATAGATATTAGGGAATATGGATTAAAACGTAAAAAAACGAAGCAAACTTACAGCCCTTTATTTAGTGAGTTTATCTTCAGCTAAGATTTTGTGCTTAGCTCTTTCAGTTCTTTTATTACAACAAAAGTATATCATCAGTATCAACGAATGCCTTGTGAAAGTTACTGACATCTCGACACAGTGAATTTGACCATCATAAGTACTGCCTCAATCGTTGAAATTAATGCCAAGGTAGTACCTATAGGAAACAAAGATAGTATCACCCCTATATCGTTGAAACGCTAGTTCGTTAACTACGAGGTAATCAATCCGATTAAATATTTATTGTGAATGCTTTAGATAAAATATACAAGAACACCACATGCAGGATGACCGCATGTGCGTATTGACTAAGAGAGTAATGGGATACATTTACCGTACATACAGCTAACGGAGTCACAGGTGTTGCATATCATACCTTCCCCCAGATCCGTGACCATATTTGGTTGTATCCTTGTACTGACACGCCGATCCCTTCCTTTTGAAGGATATCTCAGCGTTGCCATGAACAATGCCTAAAACAGTTCACCTCTCAAAATTTATATTTTACCTTCTTTAGTTAGATATGCCAGAGCAAGGCGAATACGATAATAATCCACTTCACCTCTAAGATTATCATAGAGAGGCTTGGTCTGAATCATCTCTCCTGTATTATGTACCGCACGAAGTACATTCTGCACATCGCTTTTATCTATATAACGAAAGGGGTCCACAGCGAAACCTTGTTGGTATAAAAATGCCAGGTGAGAGTAAACTGTCATAACATTCATTCCCCTCATCTGCCCAATGGTATTTACATCGTACCCTTTTTGATACAGGTCGAAAGTCAGTTGATAAGTAGAGGTGGTTTTCTTCTGCGACTGTTTAAAACGTGCAATAGCCTCGAGGATCTCTTCCCCATAGGCATCAAATTTCACCTTTCCAACACCTGAAATAGACAATAGATCGATAGTACTCTCTGGCCTAGAAAGCGCAATATCACGTAACGTCGCATCATTAAAAACAAGATAAGGCGGAATCCCCTTGTTACGCGCCATATCCACACGCCATTTTCGCAGGTATTCAAATAGCTGACTCCATGGTTGACTCTTCTGAGCCTGTTCTTTGGTGTAAGTAACCTTAAATCGCTGTTTACGAATCTCAACTGCGACTAGTTTCACTAAGGAAACTTTTTGGTCATCAAAAAGCACTCCTCTTGCTAACACTGTGGCTGTCAAAGCATTATTCCTATCATAAGCTACTTCCAATAATCCAAGATGCATCATTTGTCGTAAATACTGTTTCCAATCGTCTTCCGAGACATCCCTTCCCTTACCATAGGTTTTTAATCGATGGTATCCCATCTCCAATATCTCACGCTTCTCCGAACCTCTCAAAATATCAATAACTGTCTGGCTACTTGCATATTGTTTGGTACGCATCACTGCCGATGGTTCCATCAAATTTCTTTGGAGGATTTTTACAGACATCACAGTTTCCACAATCTTCCTCTAGATACTCACCAAAATAGGACAAGAGAATTTTTCTACGACAGATATCCGATTCAGCAAAAGCT
>JAONJW010000004.1 GCA_028377305.1 Prolixibacteraceae bacterium
TATCCTTATTCACCTAAACTAAAAGAAACTCGCTAAAATAAAACCTTTTCTAAAATATCCATCTAACTCTAAGAGTTGAGATAAAAACCACGCTATTACAAGAACATATGTTCTTTCTAAAAAGAAGTGGTGCCACCTGGAATCGAACCAGGGACACAAGGATTTTCAGTCCTTTGCTCTACCAACTGAGCTATGGCACCTCTTGTTTTTCTCAAGTGCGGTGCAAAAGTAAGGATTTATATTTAACCTCCAAATTCTACCACCAACTTTTCTTGTTTTTTTTCGACCTCTCAAAACCGAGTCTTAGAATATATGAAATCTGCCCATAAAGGCCAATAGACTTAGGCACAATCACTTCATTATGTTGCAAACTCCAATATTGATACCCTGCATAAGTCGCATCAGTCATATTCTCAAATCGCACTTTTATTTGATGTCCAAAGTGTGGAGTGTTGTAAAACCAACTCACATTTGCTCCAACAACCAGAGGAGTCTTTAGTGATCCTGTATAATCCCCTAAATTATCATATATTGTAGTCAAACTCTTTTTCGACTCCTGAATATCCACTTTAAAAACAGAACGATCTCCCATTATGCGAGCATCAACTCCTCCAGTAAAATGAGAGCTTTTAGAAGCATCAATCCTTCCTCCCAAAGCAGCAGTTAGAATATACATAGGATCCCAAGCCATGACTCTAGACACCCCATCCGATGTTTTCAGTGAAGTTTTAAAATAAGTCCCTGTTATACGAATAAACGTATTTTGCTCCCAACATTTTTCAAATGAAGTAGACAACCTCAACACCGAACCATTTCCTGAAGCAGAAATTTCATTCGGAAGTTCATTAAATGGAGTACTACCCCAATTTACCATTGCAAAAGATGATGGTTTGTTATCAACCCAAAGATCAGAAAGCTGCTTATAATCACCTTCGACCATCCAATAGATTTGTGTTCCAAGGTGTAAGTCCAACCGACTATTAAATCCAACATATGATTCCATTGGTAATTCCGAATATCTAACCGGCTCATTATCCTTATCAATAATCTTTTGCGCTCTATGATACAAAGACCAAGGTTGATTCATTTTCCCCATATTTGCACCTATTTTCCAATGTATAGACGGGGTTACTTCTACTTTGACAGCAGCATTCGATGACCAATAATTATTCTTTAATATGGAGTTTGATGTATATTTCCCACCAACAAAACTAGAAATACTATTTGTGAAACGGATTAGGTATCCAAAAGAAGAACTCCATTCACTTAAACTTTGCTTATTACTACGATAACGAGATGTTTCAACTCCTTTGGTCTTTGTCACGTCATCAAGGCCATGAACGTATCTATTATAAGCTACTCCAACATGAAAATGGTGATGCTGAGATGGTTTATAAACAAAGCGACTGTTCCACCCCAATTGCTTTTGACTTAGTTCATATTTTCTTGCATAATCTAACCGATGGCTATTTTTTTCTGAACCTCTATCATTTTGTTGCATCAAAGCGAAACTATTCTCCAATGAAAAATTACTATTATTAAAGAGAATCCGATGTCTTAAACCTCCAGCAGCAAAGGATTTCTGATCTTTCAATTCGCTATACGGCTCAACACTCCATGGAATATACAAAGAGTCTCTCGCATTAACACTCCTTTCACTTACTCCTCCCTTAGTCCAAAATAGAAATGCCCCATATTTAAGTGTTGGTATATGCATCGAAAGATTAAAGTCCTGCGTTCTTGGTAAATTAGAAGTTCTAAACAGTTTCTGTGAAGTCATATTACTGTTAAAATAGTTATAACTAAATTTATAACTAGATCGAGCCAATCTCTCATATGCCCTCAAACCTCCTTGCCCTTGGATAGATGCCCCGTCATTTTTCAATGCAATACCCAATTCATTTCCTCTAAAATAGCCTGGGTGTATCACCATTTCGCTACTATTACCAAATGTAGACTCAGAACGCAGACTTTGAAAAGAGGTGAAATTATTTTGTCCATGTAAAACATACTCATCTCCATACTCAAGTAAGTTTTCTGTCTGCAGTCCATCTATAAACGGAGTAGTAATATTTAACGCCCCGAGCTTTGTTTTATTATATAAAGGAGAGATTGCACCCATAGAATAATTTGAGCCAAACTGATCAACACAAAAAGCTCCTCCAACCGACTCTATTGCACTACTTCTATTCAACGGACCTTTATTTGGCAACCCATATATTACCTCTCTCGATGCAACGGCACCTGTTAACACATCACTATATGGGACACTATTCACCTGTTCATAACGTGGTATCACTTTACCAACCTCTTTTACCTCTTTTTCAATATAAACTTGAACAAAAGGCGTATTATTCTCATTCAAGTCAATTCCTGTTACTGTAACTGTCTTATAACCAATATACCTTACAAAGATAGTATAACTCCCTACGGGAATTTCGGACAGCTGAAAGAAACCTTTCGTATCAGACAGAACCTCATATCTACGACTTGTATTTTTAACTAAAATAGATACTGATCTAATGGGCTGGTGCGTATCACGATCTAAAACCATCCCACATATTGTTTGATACTGAGCTTGAGCTAAAACACACCTTGGCACAACAAGTCCAAGCAATATCATACAGCTAACGACAAACGGCACTTGAACTACTCTAAATATTTCTTTCATATCTATCTATAAATCATAAAGCCAAATATACTGCTATTACGCAAAAACCAATATAATTATTATACCAACAAACACTTTATCTACTAATCCGCAGTATGAACACAAAACAAGCCGAACGATCCTTTTATTGGAAGTATCTATTTTAAAGACTCAAATGAAATCTTAACTTTGTTTCTATGAAAAAAGGAGTTCAAAGTGCTAATTGTAACAATATTAAATCCTACTTTTGCAGATCGATAAAATCATATTAAATGCAATACAACGCTTTTACATTAGCTAACGGTATACGTTTACTACATATACCAACTCTATCAACGGTCGCTCACTTTGGAGTTGTACTCAACACTGGATCTAGAGATGAGACAGACGATGAGATAGGAATGGCCCATTTTATTGAACACGTCATTTTTAAAGGGACAAAGAAGAGAAAAGCATATCATATTCTAAGTCGCCTTGAAGATGTGGGAGGTGACCTCAATGCGTATACAACTAAAGAAGAGACAGCAATATATGCCACGTTCTTAAAAGATGATTATACAAGGGCTATTGAGTTACTAAGTGACATCATCAAAAACAGCACATTCCCAAAACACGAAATAGAGAAAGAAAAAGAAGTAATTATAGAAGAGATTAACTCGTATCTTGATAGCCCATCTGAGTTAATATATGACGACTTTGAGGATCTTATTTTCAAGGGGCATCCAATAGGTCGCCAGATTTTGGGAACACCTGAAAAGATCATGACCTATAAAAAAAAGGATATAGAACATTTCATGCAGAAAAATTACAATACCGATCAAATGGTATTGTGTTTTGTTGGAAATATTCCCTTTGAACGAATGAAACGACGTATTCAATTCTATTTCGAAGATATCCCGGAAAATAGGCGAGAATATACCCGAAATCGATTTACAAACTTTATCCCACAGAAACTCACTCTAGATAAAGAAACATATCAGAATCACACTGTCATGGGCACGGTAGCACATGAGATGGGAAATAAGGATCGGACTACAATGGTGTTGTTAAATAATATTCTTGGAGGAACATCCATGAACAGTAGACTAAATCTTGCAATTAGAGAAAGACATGGGATGGCTTATAATATAGAATCGACCCTAACATCTTACTCCGATACTGGATTGCTATCTATATACTATGGCACAGATCCTGAAAATGCTCAAAAGGCTCAAGACCTTATATTCAAAGAGATGAAAAAACTCAGAGATATCAAACTTGGGACCCTTCAACTATCTAAAGCCAAGAGACAGTTGTTTGGACAGATATCTATATCTCAGGAAAACAACGAAGAGATCATGCTATCAGTAGCAAAGAGCTATATGTTCTTTAACCAACTTTCTTCTTTGGAACAAGTGTATCAAAAGATACAAAGTATTACGGCAGAACAATTGATCGAAGTTGCAAATCAATCTTTACAAGAAGAGCAAATGTCCATCCTGACATACCAATCCAAAGAATCATAAAAGCAGAAGGAACAAAATGAACAATCCGTCATTAGATTTAGAGCAATATATATTAAACCACATCGACGATGAAGATCCTATCCTAGCAAAGCTAGATAGAGACACTCATGCTAATGTTTTGTATTCAAGAATGTGTTCAGGGCATTTACAAGGTAGCATCCTTACTTTCATCAGTAAACTAGTAAAACCTAACAATATACTTGAATTAGGAACTTTCACGGGCTACTCTGCAATTTGTTTAGCCAAAGGTCTAAATACTGGGGGAAAACTACATACAATAGAAATAAACGATGAACTCGAAGAGTTTGCTTCTAACTATTTTGAACAAGCGGGACTATCTGACACAATAATTCAGCACATCGGAAATGCAGAAGATATTGTTCCTTCACTTAACCAGACATTTGATCTCGTATTTATGGATGCTGACAAACGTAGATACGTCGAACATTTCGAATTAGTTTTTGAGAAAGTCAAACCGGGAGGGGTAATTCTTGCAGATAACACTCTATGGGATGGTAAAGTGGTCGAACCCGTTGCTAAGAGTGACCTACAGACTCAAGGTATTCTTGCATTTAATGATCACGTAAAAAATGATCATAGGCTAGAAACCACCATTCTTCCTTTAAGAGATGGAATCACAATGCTACGTAAGAAATAATGCGATCATTTTAAAACTCCAATACTATATTTTAAATGTAGGATTCTCATACAAGAATCCTACATTTAAAATCCTACATGATCTTATTCAGCATCTTCTGATATGCTGAAAAAACATTGGCTCTCGAAATATAGCCAAGATATTTCCCCCCCTTATCAACCACTACCATATTATATCGGCCAGAACTATGAAACATGTCCACAATCTGCCTCATTGGCAAAGTCGGATCACAAATGATGTCAGGATAATACATCAGATCCTTTATACTCACAGTCTCATATTGATCTGGTTTAAATATCAAATGTCTCACGTCATCCATCTTAACCATACCAACCAATTTACCTTCCTTATCAACAATAGGGAATAGATTGCGATGACTCTGTTCAATACCTGTCACCAGATCTCCTAAAGTAGACTTATCATTCAGAACAAAGAAATCATCTTCTAATATATCAAAGATACACATCATAGAAAGTGCGTTCTGATTTCTATCGTGTGTCATTAATTCGTTTCTATTTGCCAATTGATAAGTATAAACTGAATTCTTAAAAAAGAATTTGGTCACAATAAAAGATATCACAGAAACAATCATCAACGGAACAAACAATGCGTATCCCCCAGTTATCTCAGCAATGAGGAAAATCCCAGTTAGCGGGCCATGCAAAGTTCCTGCGATCATACCTGCCATTCCTAACAACGCATAGGTTGTCAGGTCGATATCGGGATACCATAAAGCTTGAATAATTAAACCAAACAATACTCCTGCATGCGCTCCCATAAATAGAGTAGGTGCAAAGATTCCTCCAACCCCTCCTGCACCAAAGGTAAAAGAGGTTGCAAACACTTTGAACAACACCAAACACAATACAATAACATAAATGCCATATTCCCATTGTCCAACAACATCTACAAGGGAATACTTATGAAGGTAAGTGAAATCCCCTCTCAGACATCCGTTGATCGCCTCATATCCCTCACCAAACAATGGGGGAAAGATAACAATAAGTAATCCAAGAGAAAGTCCTCCTATCAACCATTTCTTTGTCATCCCATTCACCTGCTGAAGCCAATGTCCTACCAACCGATAAATACGATTAAAATATGCTGTGCACAACCCCATCAACACCCCCAAGATGATGTACCAATGCAAATCCATCAACTCTAATCCATGCGAAATAGGAACCGAGTAGACTGCTTTCATTCCAAGAAAAGAGTAGGATACTAAAACGGCCGATGCAGAAGATAAAATTAATGGAATAAGAGACATTGCAGTTAGGTCTATCATGATCACCTCAACAGCAAAAACAATTGCCGTAATCGGAGCTTTAAATATTGCTGCCATAGCCCCAGCACAGGCACACCCCAACATAATCACCATCTGTTTATAAGTCAATCGAAAAGATGAAGCCAAATTCGACCCGATAGCTGCACCCGTAGCAACAGTAGGACCCTCCAAACCTACAGAACCTCCAAATCCTACTGTCAATGCACTAGTTACTATAGATGAATACATGTTATGTTTATCTATCTTTCCCTCTCTTTGAGAAATAGCGTGCAGTACACTTGGAATACCATGCCCTACAGGTTTACGGTTAATGTATCGTAAGAATAGGATCACCAGTAGCAAACCAATGGAAGGAAGAACAAAACGAAGGTACTCCTGAAACGCCACAGGAAACGCATAAGTTACAAAATGATGCATTATCTCTACTGAGTTTTTTATAACAACTGCTGCAAGGCCTGCGGCAATTCCTATGGTAATACTCAACAAGTAGAGAAAAGTTCTAGGCGAGAGATGTTTCTGTTGCCAGTGATATATACGGTCAATCAATTTCATAAAAAGATCTATATAGATGGTTCTATTATTCTTGTCAACACAAAACTATAAGACTAGTTTTGTTAATTACCACCACTACATATGTTTTATAACCTAAAATTATACCCCAAAAGCGCACATAAAAAAAGAGAGGCATATAATACCTCTCTTTCTCGTATTTGTCGATATAATTATTTTTTTGTAAATATATATTTTACTTGTTCAAAATAGTTATTGGAAGAAGTATAAATAAAGGTACCACCTGAATACTTTTGTTCCATCGAATACTTTGAATTTCCGAGCAATCGTTCATATAGATTATACCCACTAGTTGACGACTTATATATGAATGTTGGACCAAGATCATACAATTCCAATTCACCTTCGATTGCCAATGCAACACCAAAGTGGGCTTGTACTACGAGTGTTCCTATGTCACCAATATATTTACCTGAAATTGTCATCTTCCTACCATCCTTTACAATCTTGACATCGACAGGATCAGTATCAACCCAAGAAGAGTTTGTTGTGTCATAATATGAACCAACCAAACTATAATCACCGGATTCAATCATGTTCTCTGCTCCTAAAATTGAATAGTCAATAGTTGGATTAAATATAACATACCCAGTCACATTGTTTGTATAATTATCAATAGTTTTAACGACTTCTTCATCAATCATCACAGGATCTCCATTCTCATCCAATACTTTATTCCCATCTTCATCAGTCTTATTCTGCTGTTCAATCACCGTATACGTAGTATAACGTTTAAGAACAGTTCCAGATTCTAGTTTAATGTTATCACCTGAAACATTAATGGTACATCCAGGCAGATTATTCTTATCAACAGCATCCCCAAATAAATCCTGTAAATCTTTATATGAAAACGAAACCTTGACTGGCATCTCTTTTACATTGGTCAATGTTTTGGTCATTTCTTTACCTTCGAGAGGTCTAAACTTAACAATAACATCCATTGAATAAAAAGCATCAGGGAAACGACTAATCATATTGAGATCCAATTCAAACACCGTTTCATCAATATCAGAAAGAACAATATCTAGGGTCTTTCCTTCAGGCAATTGAAAGTTTGGGAAACTAGCATACTGGTCTGTTTCTAGATCATTTATTATCTCTCTTTCACACGCAAATAGAGACAAAGCTACTATCAGTGACAATATTATTTTTTTCATATTTTATTACTTTTTTAAACTCCAGAATAAATATGTTTCAGATAAATCACGAGTACCATACCCCTTACCTTTAATGGTTATGTTACTAATCAAACTACGATTTGAATACGGCAAAACATTTGGAAAGTCATGTGTTGTATAGGTATCTTTTGAGTCATCTGATGCTGGGTCCCAAATCTCAGGGAAACCAGTTCTTCTATGATCACAGTATGACTCATTACTATTTCCGAAGTCAGCAATCCATTTCTCAGTCATAACCACCTCTAATTTACCTTCAACACTTGCAGCATCATATTTTGCTGTGATATCTTTAATATACTTAGCTGTAATATCATCCTTAATCGCTGGTGCATCCTCATCATATGCGGCCATTTTGTTACAATAATTGAAAGCCGATTTGATTCCTTTTTCTAAATAACCCTTTGCATCTAGAGTGGCTTTACCCGCTAAAGAAAGTTCAGCTAGAATAAAATCAACATCATGCTCATTAAGAACTCTCAAAGGTACCACACCGGAGCCATCTAGGTCGGCATCCTTGCTATTGCCAAACTTAAAAGTCTCATCATCATATTTTCCTCCACACACATATACACCCAGTGCAGTATATGACTTATAGTTTGTCGACTCAAACTCACCATAATAACCAAACTGGTAAGTCTGAAAACTATACGCTTTAATTGAATATGGAACTTCTTCCCCTTCGCCTTTATGTTGGCGATAGAAATAGTATGGTATTCTTGGGTCTTTAATCCCCTCTAGAAAACCGATAAACCCCTTATCCCCTTGCATACTTTGATAAAACCAATGACTAATGTAATAACTTGTAGCCTCTGCATCATCATACTCTGATGCATACATCGGGTTACGATTCTCAGGTGTAGTAGAAGTACCGAACACCAACTCAAATTGACTATCTTTATCTATGAAATTATTTTCCTCTATCAGAGCATCCAATTGCGATTTATAAGTATCAAACAACTCTGTCTTTTTAATCTGATTGAGCATACGAAGTTTCCAAGAGTTAACAAATTTCACCCACTTCTTTGTATCACCACCATAAATAAGATCTCCTTGAGCTAAGGAAGGGATTGTATTAGATTTTTCATCAAGTAAGTTCTTTTTAGCTTCATCTAGTAAAGCTAAACATCCAATGTAGACATCCTTTTGATTATCATATTTAGGATACATAATTTCTGGAGCTTTAGCTGCTTCAGAAAATGGAACATCACCCCATACATCTACAGCTAAAGACGAAGTAACAGCTTTCATTGCCTGAATAACCCCCATATAGTGAGTATGGTTTGTTTGGTCTGCAATTACCTCAATCTCAGCTAGCGTATTCAACTCCGACATAAACATATCCCCCCATGCTGCTTCATTTGCATAGGATGTTGCTTGCACATTGTAACCTCTATGAGGTATATTCACCATATGATGGGAAAGTGTTCCAGTCATAGCTCCCAAAGAAGCTAACATATAACCTGCTGTCGAGTTAAAAAGCGCTACCTGTGCCGCGGGCAAAAGTAGATCCATCTTAGGCTCCGTTGGATTATTTGGATCTGTATTTACATCGAGCCAATCTTGACACCCTACCAAAGGTAGAAGTGTCAATAAAATTATGATATATTTTTTTTTCATCTTGGTAACTTTAGAATGAGAATTTTAGATTAAAAGAGATTCGTCTTAACGAAGGTGCCGAATTGAAGGACATACCCTGGTTATTACTCGAAGAGAAAGAGTTTACTTCTGGATCAAAATTCGTATGTTTAGGGAAGCCTGGGGCATAATAGAATAGATTGTTCGCAAGCACACCCAAGGTTGCTGAACTAAATCCGATTTTATCGACCCAAGCATCTGGTATATCATAAGATAAAGAGAGTTCTGATAGCCTATAAACCGTTGCATCATAAACTTTAAATTCATCATAAGATCCATTTCCCATACCACCGTCTTCAAAATAGTATTCATTGGAAGTTATTTGAATGCGATTGGGAATGGTATTACCATTCATATCCAAAAGTGGCTTAGCTGTGTTTGGATCTCCCAGAACTCCTGGAATAACATGATTGCGTTCTCTATCTTCAGTATCCTTTGTCACACCTCTTCCTAGCAGCTGTGGAACGACGGTAGTATACATCTCTCCACCACAAGTTGCATTTATGACAGCGCGCATACTTAATCTTTTATATCTTAAGGTATTGGTTATTCCAAGAAGGTAATCTGGATTAGGATCTCCTAAAATGGTTTCCTCTTTAGACTCAATCATCATACCAGTTTGAGGATGAATCAAGATATTTCCATTATCATCTCTTGCTGCACCATAACCTTTAAAGATACCGTAAGGGTGACCCTCCATAATATAAGAGTGAATACCATTTGAATAGATATTTCGTATATTCGTTTCAGATAAACCATCCACAAGCTTCACGACCTCATTTTTATTTCTACTATATACGGTGAAAATATTCCATGAAAAATCTTTAGTTCTTATTGGTGTCAGATCCAAAGAGAGCTCTATACCCTGATTCCTCATCTCTCCTACATTGGTTAAACTAAAATAGTAACCAGATTCTTCCGGAATAGAAACCCTCATAATTTGATCTGTAGAAGATTTATCGTAATAGGCCATATCTAAAACCAAGCGGCTATTAAAGAGCTCCAGATTCGTACCAATCTCAAATTCTGTTGTAAACTCTGGCTTCAGATCTAAATCTGCTGTATCATAATTTGGAACCATCATGCTCGTTCCTTTAAATGGGAAACTGGTATATCGAACAGCTCCAATAGAACCATTGTTAGAGTAATTCACTCGATATTTTCGAGCAATCTCATATTCATCTGCATCATTACCGACCTTTGCCCAAGAGGCCCGAACTAAACCAGAGTTAAAGAAAGAACTCTTTAGATTCAATGCATCACTGAACACAAATGAGGCAGATAGCGATGGATAAAGGTAACTATTGTTATCTTTTGGAAGGGTCGAAGACCAGTCTCTACGACTTGTTGCGGAAAGCGTTAGATAGTTATTAAAACCCAGCGATGCTTCACCAAAAACGGAAAATAATCGTCTTTCACTTGAGGAACTATAACCTTCGGTATCCTTAATATTACTTAACTCATAGATACCTTGTATAATAAATGGATTTCCATACGCCTGCAGAACCCTATAAGTTCTGGTATTAAACGCCTGCCCCAAGGTTAACCTTAAATTTATTTTGTCAGTTATATTTCTTCGAAAGTTAAGCATTGCTGCACCTTCAAGTTCTCTATTGAACCTATCAAACATATTCATTTTACCTAGCTTATCTTTTAGCACATTACTAGAGACATCTACAACTTTTTTTGTAGATCGAATCAACTGGTTCACGCTGAATTGGTAAGATAATGAGAGGTAATCTGTGATATCCCATTGCGGTTTAACACTTGCCACAATACGATGTTGTTCTTCCGCTCCATAGTTGTATTTAAAAGACCATAATGGGTGATCCGTCTCTTTAAAATATAAGTTTTCTTTATTCAGCCCCTCGAAGGGCAAGGAGGTATTCCACGATCTACCCGCATAAAGCAAGTTCCTAAAAGCTCCTAAATTACCTTCTATAGGGCTTCTTTTTTCGATAAAAGCGTACTGAAGATTTGTACTGACTTTAAACCTCTTAGCTACTTGTGAGTTAACCCCTAAGGAAATAGTAGTTCGATTAAAGAAGTTGTCTGGAATATACGAATCTTGTCTCATATCAGAAACAGTTAGAGACATCGACGTTTTTTCTCCTCCACCAGAAATATTAACAGAGTTGTCCCACAGAGAACCCGTTCTCAACATATTCTTTATATTATCAGGCTGAGGCTCATACGGCATCTCTGCAGTATACTTTTCCGGATAAGCTTTTTGCCACACATCTGTATAAACCAATTTATCCACATCTGAATATCTAGCTCCCCATGACCCCCAATAGTTCGCAGCTTTAAATTCACCCCCATTCCCGTAAGTATTTTGGTAGTCAGGTAAAGATGCAACTTGTTCCACGCTATATGAAGAACTCACGGTAGTTGTAAACTTCTGTCCTGTTCTTGAGGCTCCAGACTTAGTGGTGATGATAATCACCCCGTTGGCTGCCCTTGACCCATACAGAGCAGAAGCTGCAGCTCCTTTCAAGATTGTTTGTGATTTGATATTATTGGGATCAATAGAAGCCAATACTCCCATATCCATCGCCTTAGTGCGAATACCTCCACTGTTCTGATCATTTGAAAATGGAACCCCATCCACAACAATCAAAGGCTGATTATTTCCCTTAAATGAAGAGGCACCTCGGATTACAATTCTTGTAGGACTACCCGCGGTTGACTGTGATCCCGAAATCTTCACACCAGCAACTTTACCTTGAAGTCCTTTGATTGCATCTGTTTCAGCTTTCATAGCCACTTGATCTCCTCCAACTTCAGAAACAGCATAGGTTATTGATTTAGCCGACTTCTTAATCCCCATCGCTGTTACAATAACATCATCCGTAACAATCGCATCCTCCTTCAATCTGACTTTGAACTTAACTTTTTTCCCAATTTCTATCAATTCTGTCTTCATTCCAACATAAGTGATACTTATATTCTTTGCACTATCAGGGACTTTTAGCTGAAATTTACCTTCAAAATCGGTCACTGTTCCTACAGTCGTTCCTTCAACGACTACTGAAGCACCTGGAATAGGAGAACCATCTTCAGCTGAGAAAACCTCACCTGTTAATATCCGGGACTGTGCCCAAGAAGTGCTTATGCCTATAAAGAGACATAGCATTAGTAGTAATACTCGATTCATAGATGTATCATATTTGATTTATACATAGATATAATTGACCCTCCTTACTTAATTAAGGAAGAGTTAACTTCTATTGCAAAAAGAGGAGAGAATCATTATCACTAATGAAAATTTTGTCCCTAAAATCATGCATCTATGAAATATAGCATACATACCTCTCCTCTTAAATATTCTATTTTGACACGTAAAATGAGTAACACTAAGAATAGAGAGGAAATTTTCTTTTGAAAATTTTGTAGAAGAATATAATAATCGTAAAATTACCGCATAAACTAAAGTACGGGAAGTTATATTCTTATACTTCTCACTTTGACCCAGGTCCGCCAACCTGGGTTTCTTTTTGTTTTCATCCAATATCAACCCATCTTAAATTTTAATGAAACCAAAAATGGTTCACTATATCTCTTAAGACTTTAATGCCAAGTTAAGGAATAAAATTCACATTTTTATCTGATTTTAAACATATCACATCAATTATTAACGCCCCAAATCCTCCTAAATCAGCAACCACCCCCCCCAATAATACTATCAATTCGTAACTATAGAATATCATAATTTTAAATAACGTAACATAAAAGAGATACAAGCAAATTCTATTAGATTAAGATCAAGATTACAACTACTACTTTTTAATTAGGATCTAAACAAGCCATACATCATACCACAATTTTCTATTTCAATCATGCATCAAATATATTATGTACACATAAGGACATCATAAGACAATATATTTTAAAATAAGTCTTATCATAAATAGATGTTGACAAACCCTTGCTCTATTTAGACTAATTACAGTTAACCTTATATAAAAAAGGGGTTACTTCTTTTGAAGTAACCCCTTAATAGGTATTTATTGTATCAAGTATTGTTAATTTTGGTCCGTATCATTAATATTCGGATTTGCATTAATCTCTTCACTAGGAATCTTAAACAACCACTGAGAATTAGCAGATGGCTTTGCTTGACGATAACCATTTGAATAAAGTGTCTGGCTAGCACCAGAGCCACTTAGATCTAGAAGCACATCATTCCTTAACATATCCAACCATCGATGTCCTTCACCCCATAGTTCGATACGTCTCTGAACAAGAATTTCTTGCAATAAATTATCTCCTGTTTCAGCGCTTTTAACGTATGCATCATCCCTTATAGATACCAGATTATATAATGCAGTAGCCGCAGCATCATATTGTCCTTCACGACATAGTGCCTCTGCTTCTATCAAATACATTTCAGATACTCTCATATACATTACATCATCTGGATCAATAGTTCCAGGACTCTGGTTTAAGAACTTCACTGACATGTAAGGGGTCGTGTAAAATCTACTAGTAATACCATAGGCCGATTGAATCACTTTTCTATCTGCCTCAAATGCAGTTTTAGCAGCATCTTCTAGCGCCTTCTTCTCCTCTGGAGTAGCACTTTCAGGTATCTCTGGAGCATACCTTGGGTCAGCTAAAGCTCCTAAGTAACTATCGGGTGCTTCTGACAACCACAGTTTCTTCCGATAATCAGTATTTGAAATCTGAGCATAAAGCTCTTGATTAATCATTTTTGGATTGGTTCTATTCTGTGTTCCATTGAAACTTGTTCCAATATAGTAGAACCAAGCATAGAAATAGGCAGTTTGATCACTCACGATATGACCAGACCACATCATCTCTGGCAGTGAACTACGATTAAAACCACTTAAATATTGTGATTCTGACATCAAACTATAACCTGTCTGTGCAAGCTTAGCATGCCCTGCTGCTTCTGTCCAATTTCCCATCGTAAGATATACTCGTGCTGCGATTCCCTGTGCTGCACCAAGTGAGATATTAGATAGATCACCCGAATTAGGCGACGCTGTCAACAGTGTAATTGCCTTCTGAATGTCAGACGTCACCAAATCGTAAACAGCCTCAACTGTCTCCCTTTTCGTGCCTGCATAAGGAGCCTTTGTCTCCAAAACAATCGGAACACCTGGATCTGATGAAGGAGTACCCCATGTATAGCTATTAGCATACAACTGCACCAATCGGAAATAAGCAAACGCACGGTACGCATAAGCCTGACCTAGAACATTCTTCAAATCATCTGTTTGGGTCATCGTTTCACCGGCATTGATGATATTATTCACATTGGCAATCAAGTGGTAGTAGTGGATCCATGGGAAACGAGCATCAGTATAATCTGGGTTGATATGTGTCAACCACTTTATTCGACCATTAAACCAACCATTTCCACTTGAAGAGTGTAACATATCGTTACCACCAAACTCCAACAAGGGCATAATATAGCCCTCTCCAGCCCTACTGTTTCCAGCATCAATAGGAGACTGCTGATACATCAAGCGGTGTACACCATTTAATGCCGTTCTCATGTTCTCCGAAGAACTAATTACATCTGCTTTACCTACCGCATCAGTAGGAGTAACTTCGAGAAAGTCCTCACTACAAGCGAAAGTAAATGCAACTAAGAATATATATATAAACTTTTTCATCTTATTCATTTTTTATATCCAGGGGTGATTAAAATGACACATCTAATCCCAAAGAGAGCACTCTTGAAGGAATAAACTGGTTACTTGTAGTACCTGCAAAAGATTCTTGAGGATCCATTCCTTTACGCTTTGAGAACAAAAACAAATTCTCTCCTGTAGCATAAACACGCACCTTATCAAGACCAATACCATTCAACATTGATTTGTCAAAAGTATAGCTTAAGGTTACATTCTTCAATGCAAAGTAAGAAGCATCTGTCAACCAACGAGATGAAGTTGGTGATAGATTAGGGTTATCCTTTTCTAAGCGAGGGACACCTGTAATATCACCCGGACTTCTCCATGCTTTAAGTTGATCGACATGCATACCAGATCCAAGATCTTGAGAATTCATTAAACCAGCATAATTATAATCCAGAATCTTTCCACCAACGGAATAGGTTGCCAAGATCGAAAGATCAAAATTATGAACTTTCAAATTAGAGGTAATCGATCCATAAAAGTCAGGTATAGAGGTAGCATCTACATAGCCTTTTCCGGCCTTTGTATAATCCGAGACAAGAATAGGATCGCCATTGGCATCTAATTCTCTTACGCGTTCTCCATTGTCTCCGTCCATATATTTATAATACAGAGCTTCTCCATTGTCAGGGTTTACCCCATAGTAATCATAAGTGTAGAAATCATATATAGAACGTCCAATGTCCCAACGTTTCGATCCATTCACAAAAGGATCTGGGATATCGGTAATCTCATTCTTAATGGTTGAAACTTGGAAATCTGTCGACCATTTTACATGACGCTTATTTATCCAATTAAAGTTCAATCCCAACTCAACACCACTATTTCTCAACGACGCAATATTTCTACTCTGACTTAAGAAACCTTGTGATGGTGGAAGAGGCATCGAGTAAAGTAGGCTTTTTGAATCTTTACGATAATACTCTAACGATCCATCAACAAAACCATTGAACAAGGCAAATTCCAATGCAAAGTCATAACTCGTATTCACCTCCCACTTTAGGTCTTCGTTTCCAACTGTACTCCAGATAAGTCCCGGACTCGTCCCATTAGGATTGGTACCATATAGTGCCTGTGAAGCATAGAAAGCAGAAGAAGAAGTTCCTAGTCTATCGTTTCCTACTTCACCTATTGATGCTCGCAGCTTTAAATTGTCAACCCAATCTACTTCTTGCATAAAATTCTCTTCTTTGATTCTCCAAGATGCACCTACTGAGTAGAAACCACCCCAACGATTCTTTTTATGGAAAACAGAAGAACCATCATAACGATAAGATCCTGAGAAGTAGTAACGGTCTTTATAATTATACTCTAACCGTCCCAAATAACTCTCTATGCGCTTCTTGTCTGTATAACCATTCAGATTGGTAGGAGTCACAAATTGTGCCAACTCATAAATCCCTTGAGCAATCACCTGTGTTTTGCTCGATGAGATACGCTCGTAGTCATATTTATAGCTCTCATGCCCTACCATCAAATTGAAAGAGTGTCCAGCATCAAATGCCTTCTCATATTTCAATAATTGGTTGGCATTGATGGTGGTACTAGTGTACCTATTATCCGCAAAACGTCCTGAAGGAGCACCATCTCCTACTATCGTATTCTCAAAATATTGGTACTTATAGTTTCTTACATCAATACCCACATTACTGCTAAAAGTTAAACCCTCCATCAACTTGATATCTACATTAAAACGATCGCTAATGGTATTGGTCTTTACCTCCTGATTGTTGAAGTTCATTTCTGCAATAACATGACGACCCGGACTAGCTGCCGATGGACGTGAATTGATTCCATATTCCGCATATCCGCCTCCAATATCATACTGCTTTTGACCATTGGCATCCAAGATGTACTTATTGGTGCCTGGTTCTACTAGATACACAGGATATATAGATCCTACATTTCTAGCAAAACTAAATGGGTTATTATAACTTGAGTTTCCTGTACCCACACTAAACTTTGAATTACTAGAGGTAAAGGCTACATTATTACTAATTTTAAGCCAATCATTTACCTTAAAATCAGATGATAATCTTGAATTAAAACGTTTATATCCTGTATTCACGATATACCCCTCTTCATCCAAATAACCTACAGACAAAAAGTGAGCACCCTTCTCTCCACTAGTAGAAACATTTGCTGAATAGCTTTGACGCTTACCTGTTTGCTCCAATGGCTTGAACCAATCTAAATCCGGAGTAATCACTCTTGCTTCAGGATTAACTGTCCCATCTGCCATCATTATTTGGTCGTTGGCAACATTAAACGGGTTATATCTTAACTTCCCATAAATACCATTCACAGCAAAAGCTTTTGCTTTAACAGGATCAATGGCACTCCCATCTGGAGTTAGCAATTCGGGCTTAGCATCCGCAGGATTTTGATATAATAATGAATTGTAATATGACTCGGTAGACAACTCATAATAATCTCTTGCTCCCACCTTCTCATACTGTGGAATTGCACGGGAAACCACACCATATAATGCTTTAACATTCACCACGGTCTTTTTCCCCTTCTTACCTTTCTTTGTGGTGATCAAAACCACACCATTGGCTGCTCTTGATCCATACAGTGCTGCTGAAGAAGCATCTTTCAGAATCGTCATCGATGCAATATCTTCTGGATTAATATCCGAGAGCGTTCCACTATAAGGTACTCCATCAACCACATATAGTGGATTAGAATCTCCATTCAGTGACCCAAAACCTCGAATACGGATGGTAGGTGCAGAGCCCGGCTGTCCTGAAGCTGTTGTAACCTGAACCCCTGTAGTTGAACCCTCTAACGCTTGACTAACACTAGTCAAAGGGCGTGTTTCTAACTTCTCGGCACCCAACACACTTGCCGATCCAGTAAAACTAGCTTTCTTAGCTGTACCATATGCGACAACCATCACTTCATCAACATTTACAGCTTCAGATTGTAGCTTAATATCTAAAGAAAGCTTATCTCCGATGATCACTTCCTTAGTTTCTAACCCAATAAAAGAAAAAACCAAGCTCTTTGCTTCCGAAGGAACTTTCAAATTAAACCGACCATCAAAATCGGTCACCGTTCCGATAGACGTACCTTTCACAATGACAGACGCCCCCGGTATGGTGGCTCCATCTTCTGCAGAGGTCACCACTCCTGAAAGGACTCGTGACTGTGCTTTTGATTCCAATAGTCCGATGGTAAAAAGGACTACGAACATTAACAATAATCGTTTCATAGATGCATCATATTTGATTTATAAATAGATAGTCAAACCTAATTCGTCTTTGACAACGAAAATGGATCCAATAAAAAGAGGAGTGGTACAGTTCTAACTATTGTTTGTTCCCTAAAATCAAACATCTATGAGATGTAATAAAATTGCACCATCTCCTCCGAATATCAAATAGATTGCTATAAAAAGAAAGTGTAGTACGAAGAAATTATAAGATACAAGTGTGTTATACTTGAATAATTGTGATAAAAGAAGTATCTTTCGATCACAACTAGAAAATGCCGATATATTTTCAAAATTGTACTATGAGCCTGGGTCTGCAAACCCAGGTTTTCTTTTATAATAGAATCTCACTACTTTAATAATCACTGAATTAACAACTTCAGCGATACCAATACCACATCAAAAAAATTATACATAAATCTCTGTTTGGATATATGAGAAAACACATTAGTTGACTCAATTATAAAGTGTCATTTTTTATAGACGCCCTACAACCAAAACAAGACACAATAATCTCTTATTTAATAATAGTATGGGTATTTATTTCTTAAGGAAAGCTTAATGGAATATCTAAATTGGTTTAGATTTATAGTTTTAAAAGAATCTTATTCAGTTACTCACCAAAAAAGAGACATAAGCATTAATTATTAACATTATTATTGCAATATATGATAATTTAATACAAAAAACCAAATAAAATGGCACTTTTTGCTCGCATCAAATATATTTTAACACAAATAAATATCTCTAAAACATTTTATCCCCTCCATTGTTCCGTATAGTTGAGACTATCTGATTGAATTCAATGACGAAACAGACCAGAAGTCGATTCTTAATTTTAACTTAACACACAGAATATATTCGCGTTATGAATACAATATGTAAACTATTCAATATACAATTCCCCATCATACAAGGAGGAATGGTTTGGTGTTCCGGATGGAAACTAGCATCTGCAGTTTCAAATGCTGGAGGTCTGGGACTGCTTGGTGCTGGATCTATGCATCCAGAGATACTTCAAGAACACATTCATAAAATGAAAATAGCAACCAACAAACCATGGGGAGTTAATCTTCCACTACTTTATCCTGAATTAGATCGAATTATTGATATTATTATACATGAAAAGGTAAAAGTCGTGTTTACCTCAGCTGGTAGCCCCAGAAAATGGACGGCGAAACTAAAATCTCATGGGATTACAGTAGTACATGTAGTTTCTAGCTCTCTTTTTGCCCAAAAGTGCGAAGAGGCAGGGGTCGATGCAATAGTAGCGGAAGGATTTGAAGCAGGCGGACATAATGGACGAGAAGAGACAACCACACTCTCTCTGATTCCTCAAGTCAGACAAGCAACCACCCTTCCTCTTATTGCTGCTGGTGGCATAGGATCTGGACAAGCATGGATGGCAGCACAGAACTTGGGAGCAGATGGAGTACAAATAGGATCTCTATTTGCTGTATCCAAAGAGTCGTCTGCACACACGGCTTTTAAAAAATCCGTATATGATGCCAAAGAGGGAGACACTAAGTTATCATTGAAGAAACTTGCTCCAGTACGTTTATTAAACAATGAGTTCTATCAAATCATATCGAAGATGGAACAAGATGGAGACTCTTCTGATAAACTTCGAGAAGCACTTGGTAAAGGACGGGCTAAAAAGGGAATGTTCCTTGGTGAACTTGAGGAAGGAGAGCTGGAAATTGGACAAGTATCGGCAATGATCAAAGAGGAAAAAACTGTACCACAGATATTTACAACACTTCTCAATGAGTATCAAACGGTAAAAAATGAGATCGAAAACAGCTCAAAATACCAATTTTAGCTTCTTAATTTATTATCATTACATTTGTCCTATAGAGAGAAATATCACAACCTCTATGGGACTCCGTAATTGCAAGCCCTAGTAGGTCGTAACTCTCCAACTTCATTAATAAATAAATATGATCAAATATAAGAAACATACTCTAGACAATGGGCTTAGAGTTATTGTACACCAGGACAAGTCAACACCTTTTGCTGCATTGAATGTTCTGTATCGTGTCGGGGCAAAAGATGAGTCTTCGGACAAAACTGGCTTTGCTCACTTTTTTGAGCACCTGATGTTTGGAGGTTCTATTAATATTTCAGACTACGATCAAGAGCTACAGAATGTTGGAGGAAACAATAATGCATTTACCTCAAACGATATTACCAATTACTATCTAACCGTACCAGCTGAAAACATCGAAACCGGCTTCTGGTTAGAATCTGATAGAATGCTATCGTTAGCATTCTCTAAAAAGAGTTTTGACACACAACAACAGGTTGTAATAGAAGAGTTCCGTCAAAACTACATCAATCAGCCATTTGGGGATATATGGCACCTAATTCGCCAACAAGCCTATAAAGAACACCCTTATCAATGGCCAACCATAGGAAAAGAGATCAAACACATAGAAGAGGCTACCCTTGAAGATGTCAAAGAGTTCTTCTTTCAACACTATGCTCCAAACAATGCCGTATTGGTTGCATCTGGAAATGTTGACTTCGACAATATTCTTGCTCTAGCGGAAAAATGGTTCGGCCCCATCCCTCGTCGTGAGGTCAAACAACGCAACTATCCTACTGAATCGGCTCAAAAAGAGTTCAGAACACAGACGGTCCATCGTGATGTGCCAAACGATATGTTGATGTGGAGTTGGCATATGGAAGCAAAAAACACAGATAACTATCGCTGTGGTGATTTCACTTCCGACGTACTAGCATCTGGTAACTCTTCTCGATTCTATCAAAAATTGGTCATCGAAAAACAGCTATTTATTGATATCGATGCTTTTATCTCTGGTGAAGAAGATCCAGGACTATTCCTTATCATCGGAAAACCTGCGGATAATGTAGATCTTCAAGAAGCGAAGAAGGCGGTCTTCGAAGAGTTAGAACATCTTAAAAACGAAATGATCGACACCAAAGAGTTAGAAAAAATAAAAAATAAATTTGAAGCCAACTTACTATACTCTGAAAGCAGCTATCTAGATAAAGCAATGCAACTGGCTGCTTATGAGCTCGCAGGAGATGTCGATTTGATAAATACCCAAGTAGACAAATACAGAGCCATTACCACGAAGCAATTACAAGAGTTTGCACAAAAAACATTTGTCGACACCAATTGCAATGAAATATTCTATTTAAGTAACGCAAAAAAAGAGTCGTAATATATGTCTGATTTTAGAACAAAAGCACCGATACATCATCCTGTAACACATATCGATCTACCGAAAGTCGATACTCTTAAATTGGATAACGGCTCCATTAGACACAACCTAAGGGCTGGCGAGCAAGACTTGGTAAAATTAGATATCATGTTTCATGCTGGGCTAAAAGCCGCGTCCAAACCGTTGCAATCTTCGATGACGGCAAAGATGTTGACCGAAGGGACCCAACAATTCACAGCCCAAAATCTAGCAGAACAGCTTGACTACTATGGAGCATATCTTCATATTACTCCTGGCTACGACTATAGTGTCATGTCTTTTCTGACA
Source organism: Prolixibacteraceae bacterium (assembly GCA_028377305.1). GTDB lineage: Bacteria > Bacteroidota > Bacteroidia > Bacteroidales > Prolixibacteraceae > Halosquirtibacter. Next base: position 21,883 of record JAONJW010000004.1, read on the forward strand.
CTATCGAAACACCTAGATTCAATGCTACCCTACCTTAAGTCGGTAATACATGAGCCGGTGTTTCCAGAGAAGGAATTTGAAATACTAAAGACAAAACGTCAACACAAATTCCTTGAAGACAGTGAGAAAGTCAGTGTTATGGCACAACGACGCTTCTTCAGAAACCTAATGGGGCCTGACCACCCATATGCCCCTTTCGAAGACATCAAAGTCTACCAAAACATTCAAAGAGACGATCTAATTGACTTCCATCAAACAAACTATCGTCCCAATGATCTAAACCTAATTGTTTGTGGACAAGCATCCGACAAGGCGCTTTATCAAATTGACAGCCTAATTGGAGACTCCACATGGAAAACAAGTGATACTGCTCAAAACAAGAGTCAAGCATTCGAACCGGTCTATGGTACAGAATGGATCGAAAAGAAAGGCGCAACCCAAAATGCCATTGCATTAGGTATACCGCTTCCAAACAAGATCAACGAAGACTACTTCAAACTAAGGGTAGTGATTACGGCGCTCGGAGGCTACTTTGGCTCCCGACTAAATATGAATATTAGAGAAGACAAAGGATACACCTATGGTATACGTGCATCCTACCTTTCTTTCCAAGCTGGAGGGGCAATGTTCATCTTCTCTGAAGTAGGATCACACGTATGTCAACCAGCCTATGAAGAGATCCAAAAAGAGATTACAAAGCTCAAAGAAGAGAAGATGTCTGAGAGCGAACTACATATGGTACGCTCCTATATGATGAGCAAAATCATGAGTGAAGTAGATGGTCCTTTTGCTAGAGCCAATACACTAGAATCACTAATTGGTTTTGACCTAGACTGGGATCACTACAAGAAACTGATCCACACCGTTCAAACCATAACCCCAGAAGAGATTCAAGAAACAGCACAACGCTATTTTGATCAAAACAAACAGATCACTATTATCGCAGGACAAGTTCCCAACATATAAGTAAAATAACCCAAACTCCCACCGAGAAACAACCATAAATAGTTATATCACGGTGGGAGTTCTCCACAACCTGTTAATAACCTAGAATTAGGTCTTCACTCTACCACATATAATAAGACTATTATAGAGCTCCGATATTGAAAAAATAAAATAAAACACTATTGATCTAACAACAATAACGCCTATTACTTACACTGAAGATTAGCCAACGAAATAATTTATCCCTCCCTTGTAGCTAGCATTTATCCTCAAAGATTAATTCTAAAAAAACTAGATCACCATAAAACATCCCATAATTGCACAAATTAAACAATAACCACCTTATAAGGCAGAGGACATAAAATACAAAAAAACAGACCAACCAATCGATATAACTCTCACTAGATCATCACTCCATTAGTCCCGATAATCTTCGTAACAAAACATCCTAACACCTTTGATTTTAGGCTCAGAATAAGTACCTTAGAAACAAGGTAATCAACACCATATAATATCGGGGGGCAGACAAAACTAATTTCGTACTCAAAGATCTCTCACAGAAAGAATAAACTGTCTTTCCTCGCAAGAGACAACCCCTTCATAAGGGATTCATCACACTCAAGTAAGTACTTAACCCGTCTTTTAAGCATGGGATAGCCGTGGATTATCCATGGTTCATCCATCGATTTTAGATTATCGATGGACAAACCATGGATGAACCATGCACATACCATGGACAAAGTACGAACCAAACACCTATCAACCCCTTATCAGCTCCTCTCTAAACACTTACCGCTCGCCCATAAAGGTCCATTCACGACGGTGTAAGAGGTAGTGTAAATTAAACTCTGTCTGTGTTATTTTTATGTAGTGTTCTAAATATACTGTTTTTAATTCCCTGTAAGTTCATTTTTGAAAGTTTTCTTCAGACGGTGTAAAATTAACTCTGTCTAGATTTTATTAAATTTAGAAGATATGAAAAGAGTTGATTTAGAAGAAGTAAGAGCTAGTGTAAATTAAACTCTCTCTGGTTTATTTTTAGTCACCATTTTAAATATACTAAAAGTGGATATGCCATACCTCAAACGACTTAATTCGTGTAAGTAAATTATGAAGAACAAACCCCAACTATCATATTCAGGAAAACAAGATCTAAGGTGCCGGGTCTATTGTTCTTATATAAAAGAACATATCATACTTCTAACAGATACTACATAAAACCACATATTAAACATTCTATTTATTTATAAACCTGCCACGATAACCAAACATAACATTCTAATAACAAGCAGGTTATTATATTGTATATATGAATTTAAATTACTAATATTACTATAACTTAAAATTTAATATTAGTAATAATGAAAAAACTAATCTTTTCACTTATTGTATTAGGGAGGGGGTATAATGTCTTGCCAACAAGAAGCAATAGAACCAATGAATCAATCAGTAAATGCAAGTGCTTTTGAGATCTTGCCTACTATTTCACAGAGCGAAGCACAAACAAAATTCGCTAAGATTCTTTCGAAAGCGGTGTACAATGATGAGACTGTAAGAAGCTTTATTCAAAAAGAAGCACTGAAACAGTTCGATTGTGACTATGATATCCTTTATGGTAAAGTAAAGAATCAAGAAGTAAAAGAAGGACTTACTTTTAAACAAGCTCTAGATGTATATGCTGAAGATGTAAACACATTGGATCAAATCGAAAAAAGTGCTCCACTTATCAATATTCTTCTACCAAACCTAGAATTTGTAGGTGGAATGAGTGCAGAGAAGTGGGATATATTAGACAATAATATTGGAGTGATTCCAGATATAGGAAATCTAAGTAACTCTGTTTTCAGCAATGGAGATTCGGTTAGTTATATTCCTCATAAAAGATCCCTATTTTTCCTGTGCTTATTGTAAAAAACAGCGATCGAGTTATTTTAAAATCTCCAGCCACAAAATCCTCAGAAGCCAAATATGATTTTAAATATGAACAATTTAACCCAACACTTAATACCTCAACAAAATCTAGAGTATGGATAGAACCAACTTACAAAGATAATAAACATTGGACTGTGTATGATCCTTATTTCTATCTAGAGGAAAGTGATATTGACCCTAGACTTATCAAAGCATACAATGAAAATGTAGATGGTCTAAGCCATCGAGAGTATATGTACTACAATCTAGATAAGAACCATCGTCTTTTTGAGCATAAAGATTTAAATACTAAAATTCGAGAACGTATTTATGCAATACAAATCACAAAAGCTGGATTAAAAGCCTTTTCAAATCATACAAAAGAAAATAATGATCCATCTATAAATGGAATGATTGGAACAGGTGTAGGCACAAATGACAGGATCGTTGTAAGAAAAGAGAAGTTTAGAGGACAAGATCTTTATGACCGTTTATGGAAAGGTGGCGTGTATGAATTTCGATTTGAGATAGGAAAGCTTAAAGGAGGAAAAGTAAATACAGTAGCGAGTGAAATTTACGCTATAGATATAAGAGATGCATTCGACATTTCACATGTTCATATTGACAGATTAACACCAAATTTTGGCCGAAGAAGTAGGGAATATTACACTGTAAAGATGAAATACATTAAACCTAAATGGGTCAAAATGGAATTAGCAAACAGGTTAGACTATTGGGACCCATTTACTGAGTCTAAGAACATTAATATTAATATCTTTGAAGAAGATAGTGGTGATAGAATTGAAAGAGAAATAAAATCAACTTACACAACGACTAACAAATTTTCTGTAACTGCTGCGGGTAGTGCAGGGCCTGTAAACCTAAGTGGAGCATATTCTAATGAAAATACAAGACAAACTTCAACTACCACAAAGATATATTCAACAGATAAAACTGACCATGTAGGATATAAGGATCTATACTTTCATGATGAAGTAATATTAATGAATCCCAAAGAGGCACCAATAAGAACAACAGACGGGGAAAAATATTACCCTATTAAACATCTTGCGATTGGAACCGAATTAAAAGTTGCAATTGCACCAATGGCAACAAATCAGAAACCAAAAACTAAATCCTCAACCAGCAACAATAATCGCAAAAGCTCGACAACAACCACTAATAATAAACCTAAAATTATTCTACCTCCAGGGTTCACAAATCCAGGATCTCCTTTTGCTAATCCAAACAAAGGGATGTGCTCTCCTAGTGGTAGACCAAAGAGACATGTAGCACCAGGAGAAGAACCTCCTATCTGCATGAAAGATCCTTCTATGTATGAAGACTAAATTTTAAATTTAAGATAGTCCGATTGGTGTTAAACCTCAATCGGACGTTATAAAAACTTTCACTATGAAGAAACTAATTGTTATTTTATTTACACTAATTTTCATTTCATCTTGTTCAAATGATGAGAATCAAAATAATATACCAAGCCATATTCTTGGGGACTACAAGATGGTAGCATGGGAATCTTCAGAAAAAATTGATATTAATAAGAATGGAAAATTTGAAGATCTTCTTACGGAATTTAAATCTTCAGGATTAGGATTCGATCCAAGTTCACATCAATTTAAACTTTCTATTTACAATAGTATTGGTCGTACATATTTCTCTTATGAAATACCTAAAGCTGTTGTCGACCATATCGAATATCCAAATAATGTTACTCCAAATTATGAATATTGGAATATAGATAGTAAAGAATGTAATCGATCTAAAGATCAAAGTCTTCTTTTTAAGACAAACATTACAACAAAGGGAAATAAGAATGACACCTTTAATTCAATACAATTCAAGAATGACACAATTATAATAGACATGACAGCCGAACTTACGAATCTAGAAGATCCTAGGGCTGTTTACATAACTGATATGAAATTATATTATAAGAAGAACAAACAATAAACTGTACTATGCACGCAAAAAGTACTAGCAAATAAATACATCATTACCATTTTGAGACATATGTACTTCTTAAAACAGAATTAATTAAAACAAAGATGAAACACCTCCTGTGTATCCTTATCGCCATAGCATGCATCAGCTGCAACCAAACAGAAAGCCCTAAACCACAAGCCAACGAGACGTTAGTCATCTATATGGCAGCAGATAATGACCTCAAAGGCAATGCCCTGTTAAATGTATATGATATGGTTGAAGGAATAAAGAAGGACCAAAAGGTGATCGTTTTTATGGATAAGGGGGATAAAAACTCCTACCTAATGGAGTTAAATAAAGAAAATGGTACGGCCATCCACCGACAGGTGATCAAACAATATCCTGATCAAAATTCGGCAGATAGCCATACCCTCCTTCAGGTACTTAAAGAGGTAATGGAGAGATACCCATCCCAAAAGTATGGATTGATCTTATGGTCACATGGCACCTCTTGGTTTCCTGCCCCAAAACCCAAAACCAAATCATTTGGTGTGGACAAGCAATCTACTATGGAGATCCATGATCTGGCAACAGCATTGCCAACCAAATTTAAATATATTCTTTTCGATGCCTGTTTGATGGGAAGTGTAGAAGTGGCTTCAGAACTACAAAACACCACCGATTATCTCATTGCATCTCCAACAGATATATTAACCACAGGAATGCCCTACCAGAAGATTTTACCGATTCTTCTCAACACACACCCAACGGTGGAAGAACGACTAAAAGAGATATGTAAAACATATATCGACCATTACAAACAAAAAGAAGGGAGGATGCAATCAGCGAGCATTGCACTATATAATCTTAATAACAGCAATATGGTTCAAGCCGCCATGCAAAAGATCGTTGTCCATCACCCTAACACGAAAGTCAAAGCAGCAAATGTGCAGAAATTTCATAAAGAAGCAGACTGCATTTAATTTTCACACCTACATTTACCACTTTCTGCGACATTATACCACAAGATGTTAGTATTTAACTCTGCATAACCCCTTTGATTTAAATATGTTTTGAGTTCATCTTCATCGATCACAATCCATATACATTCCCCATTTCAACTCTAAGTTTAACAAAGGTTTGGTCAGTGTTTATATATGACCATTAACTGTATTATGACTCGATCTCTGAGACGGCACAGAAAGGTGTATAGTTGAAATTATCCTTGATCCCTCTAGGCTGTTATTTTCTTTGTCTATTTAAGAGAGTGTGAAGGTGTTCTGTCCATATCAAAAGGCAGAAGCATAAAATTGGATGCAATTTAAACTTTGCGATCGATGAATTGTATTATTAGAGGTAAGGCTTTAGGGACTACTGATTGGTTAATAGTATAATGAGGTTTGTTTCTTTGATGCTTTTTGGGAAAAGAGTGTGCAATGATTGGTATCATTCTCAATCTAAGGTTTTCGTCATTTTCCAAAGGCTAGTCATAACTTAAGCCCCAAGTGACTGCTCTTTCTGGGCTATGATACCATATCTAATTAAAATGAAATTGACCGAATTGCATATTCAACAAGCATGGCAACACCGTCTCTATCATACGAAATCACTTCGAACAAGTGACGGCAAAGAGATTGAGGTGATACACCCTGGTTATCTACATCAGGATGCTGGTCCCGACTTCTTTCAAGCTCGTATTCGTATCGGCGATACGCTATGGGTTGGGAATGTAGAGATCCACCAAAAGGCGTCGGAGTGGTATAGTCATGGTCATGATCGCCAAGCTTCCTATGATAACGTTATTCTACACGTGGTGATCCACAACGATCGTAAGGTGTTTCGTAAGACAGGAGAAGAAGTGCCCTGTTTAGAGATCGTACTTCTACCGGAGTACACCAACAAATTGGATGATTGGGCGTCGTGCAAGGAGTGGTTAAGGTGTGATGTGGCTCCGGAAAAAATGTCTATACTTCACTACCATTTTATTCTTCAAAGGCATGCCATTGATCGTTTGGAGCGAAAAGCGGATGAGATGAAATCGTTATTACATTGGAGTATGAATGATTGGCGGCATGTTTTCTACTATCTCTTGGCCCGTAGTTTCGGTTTCCGTATCAATAGCGACCCAATGGAACGATTGGCTCGTTCAATACCTCTAGCCATTTTATCGAAAGAGAGAGGGAGTCGACAGAGGTTGGAAGCTCTTTTTTTTGGACAATCAGGCTTACTTCCCTTGGAGAGTAATGATCCTCAGGTGATCCAGTGGATTCTGGATTATCGTTTTTTGCAGAATAAATATGGGTTGAGTCCTATGGATGCTAGCGTATGGAAATTTATGCGTACCCGTCCTTCGAATTTTCCTACGGTTCGCATCGCTCAATTTGTTGCACTACTTTCACAACGTACCCACCTTTTATCAGAAACTCTAGAGAAAGCATCGGTAGAGGATGTTGTTACACTTTTCGATGTTGTACCATCAACCTATTGGCAAACACACTATCAGTTTAAGAACAGTAGTCGGCAAAGCACAAAGCGCTTGAGTAAGACCGCTATCAATAACATTATTATCAACACTATTGTACCTTTTCTTTTGGTTTACGGCGAAAGACTAAACCGTGAGGATTGGAAAGAAAAAGCATTGAATTGGTTACAGAGCATCCCATATGAAAAGAACTTCATAACCAAAATATGGCACGAGAGAGGGTTCGAGCTAGAGCATGCGATGGATTCTCAAGCACTCATTTCACTGCACCACCAGTTCTGTATAAAAAATAAATGTTTAGAATGTGATATTGGACACGTTTTATTGGAAAATATAAAGCATTAAGTGCTCAAAATATGGTACATTTGAGTAAAAAGAAAACTAGTTATATCGCTTAATGAATCAGTTTAAACAGAAATCAACAAAGACACTTCGAATAGGGATCTCTATTTTTGTATTGATCCACACCTTTGGTATTGTAGGCTATATGTTTTTTGAAGAGTACAGCTTTATTGATGCACTGTATATGACGATTATTACCGTGTCTACGGTAGGATTTGGGGAAATTAAACCACTATCGGATGTAGGGCGACTTTTCACCTCGGCATTGATACTAATGTCTCTAGGTAATTTAGCCTATTTGGGTACGGCTGTGGTGACCTTTATTGTGGAAGGAGAGTTGTTTGAATATATAAAAAATAACAGAGTGAATAAACGCATACATAAACTAACCGATCATGTCATTGTTTGTGGCTTTGGACGTAATGGCGAACAGGCATGCTTAGAACTTCAAGATCACGAGCAAGATTTTGTGATAATAGAAAAACGTGATAATGTGTTAACACGAATCAAAGAGTCTCCCAACATGTTATTTATTAAGGGAGATGCCACACATGAAGAGATTCTTATTGCCGCAGGTATCGATCGTGCGAGGGCACTGATTGCTACCACACCCAATGACGCAGATAATGTATTTGTCGTGTTGACCGCAAGAGAGATGAATCCGAATTTAAAGATTATTAGCCGTGCATCTGAAAGAGGTTCAGATATGAAGCTAAAAAGAGCAGGAGCCAACAACGTGATTATGCCTGAAAGGATGGGAGGTCAGCGTATGTCAAAGCTTGTGATGCAACCCGATGTGGTGGAGTTTATGGAGTATGTGTTGCTACAGAGCAATAAGGATGTTGCCTTAGAGGAAGTTGGATGTGACTACATGTGTCGTATGTTTGAAGGTCGCACCATCGACGAACTAAAGAAGGTGGACGTTTCAGGGATTAATATCGTAGGGATTAAACAAAAAAGTGGTAAATATATCTATAACCCTCAAAATAACTACGAACTAGAGCGAACAGATAAGCTCTTCGTTTTGGGTTCAGTAGTTCAAGTTTCGGAATTCAGAACAACTCTAGAAAGAGGGAAATAAAACCATTTTTCTAGAGCTATTTATCCTATTGGCATTCACAACATTGGACATATAATAGAAATATTCAAAATAAACCTATTATAATGAAGATCAGAAGACAAAAAATATTAGCTTTGTACCGATTTTCAGTTGATTCTGCGCGGTTGCGATAATGAAATTATCTTGCTGCGTGGATATTGTATCATTAATTAAATTATTCTAAGATGTATTTAACTTCAGAAAAAAAACAAGAGATTTTTGCTAAACACGGAGAAAAAGCAACAAACACAGGTTCTGCAGAAGGACAAATTGCGTTGTTTACATTCCGTATTTCACACTTAACAGAGCATTTGAAAGTGAATCGCAAAGATTTCTCGACACAACATGCACTTATCAAGTTGGTAGGTAAGCGTCGTAGCTTGCTTGATTATCTTAAGCGTAAAGATATCGAGCGTTACCGTGCGATCATCAAAGAACTTAACTTGCGTAAATAATTTTCTAAAGAGAGGGGTTACCCTCTCTTTACTGTTTTCGAAAGGCCCCACCCATTTATCTTTCGATTATTAATTTTTTGAAATTATGATTCAACCTGTAGTTAAAACAATCGATCTAGGCGATGGAAGATCAATCTCTATCGAGACTGGAAAGTTGGCTAAGCAAGCTGATGGATCGGTTGTAGTAAGAATGGGTGATACAATGTTGTTGGCCACAGTAGTTGCGGCTACTGAAGCAAAAGACAATGTTGATTTCATGCCACTTACGGTAGATTACCGTGAGAAATTTTCAGCAGCAGGACGTTTTCCTGGTGGATTTACTAAAAGAGAAGGACGTCCGTCGGATGACGAAATCCTAGTTGCTCGTTTGGTAGACCGTGCCTTACGTCCACTTTTCCCAAGTGATTTTCACGCTGAGACTGTAGTGATGATCTCTCTTCTATCAGTAGGAGAAGGAGATATGCCTGATGCCCTAGCTGGTTTGGCAGCATCTGCAGCATTAGCAGTTTCAAATGTCCCATTTGAAACTTACATCTCTGAAGCACGTGTTGCACGTATCGCAGGAGAGTATGTGATTAATCCAACCTATGATCAGCTGCAAGAGGCAGATCTAGATATTATGGTGGGTGCAACTTACGACAACATCATGATGGTAGAAGGAGAGATGGACGAAGTGTCTGAGCAGGAGATGCTAGATGCTATCAAAGTCGCTCACGATGCCATTCGCACGCAGTGTACTGCACAAGAAGAGCTTGCAAAAGAGCTTGGTGTAGAGAAGCGAGAGTATTGTCATGAGGAGTCAGACGAAGCTTTGGAAGCGTCAATCAAAGAGATGTGTTACGACAAATGTTATGAGATTGCAGCCATGGGGCTTGCAGACAAACATAAGCGTAGCCAATTGTTCTCTGAGGTTAAAGAAGCATTTGTTACAGCATATAGCGAAGGAAAAGAAGAGAGTGAAATTAACTCTTTCCTTATCAATCAATACTATCATGATGTACAAAAGGATGCGGTACGTCGTTGTGTACTTGATGAAGGCCAGCGTTTAGATGGTAGAGAGACAACAGAGATTCGTCCTATTTGGGGAGAGGTAGATTACTTACCTCGCGTTCATGGTTCTGCAGTATTTACACGTGGAGAGACACAGTCTCTTACGTCGATAACACTAGGAACTAAGTCAGATGAGAAAATCATTGACAATGCAACCCTACAAAGTAGAGAACGATTCTTGTTACATTACAACTTCCCTCCTTTCTGTACAGGAGAAGCTCGTACTCCAAGAGGAATTTCACGACGTGAAATCGGACATGGAAATCTAGCATATCGTGCACTAAAAGGAATGATCCCAGCGGATTATCCTTATGTGATTCGTGTGATTTCAGATGTATTGGAGTCGAACGGTTCATCATCGATGGCAACAGTTTGTGCAGGTACTATGGCACTAATGGATGCAGGTGTTCAAATTAAGAAGCCTGTAACTGGTATTGCAATGGGCTTGATTACAGACAATGAGAAATTTGCTGTGTTATCTGATATTTTAGGTGATGAAGATCACTTAGGAGATATGGATTTCAAAGTGACAGGAACTCGTGATGGTATTACGGCTACACAGATGGATATCAAAGTAGACGGACTTCCATACGAAATTCTAGAGCAAGCATTAGAACAAGCACGTCAAGGTCGTTTACACATTATGGACAAAGTAGAGGAAGTAATTCCTGAAGTTCGTGATGATTATAAGCCTTTTGTTCCACGTATTGTGAAGATGGCTGTACCAAAAGATATGATTGGTGCGATCATTGGACCTGGTGGAAAGATTATCCAACAAATTCAAGAGGATACACAATCTGTGATCTCTATTGAAGAGAAAGATGGTCAAGGTATTGTAGAGATTTCGGCGACTAACAAAGATACTATTGAGGCTGCACTAGCTCGTATTAAAGCTATTGTTGCTATTCCAGAAGTAGGCGAAGTTTACAAAGGAAAAGTAAAATCTATTGTTGCTTTCGGTGCATTTATTGAAATTATTCCAGGGAAAGATGGACTTCTTCACATTTCAGAAGTTGACTGGTCTCGTCATGAGAACATGGACGGCTTGATGAAAGAGGGAGATGAAATCGAAGTGAAACTGGTAGATGTTGACAGCAAAACTGGCAAGTTAAAGCTTTCTCGTAAGGTGTTGCTACCAAAACCAGAAGGTTATGTAGAGCGTCCACCTCGCAGTAGAGAAGGTGGTAACCGCCGAGAAGGAGGTAATCGCAGAGAGAATGGTGGCAATCGTCGCCCAAATAATAATTAAGTAGAACTTTTAAGATAAAGACTACTTTTACGAACGAACGAACGGTAAAAGCCCACTCTCCATTTATGGAGGTGGGCTTTTTTTATGATGATCAATAAATCATCTTCTTGGTTATACAATTCCCGCTTGTAAGTTTTTTTTTCTAATAAAAGTTTCGTATTCTTAACTGACATTTTTCAAGATATTAATCAAAGTAAATATATAATCACGTGAAAGATTCCATCGTTATCATTCCCACTTATAATGAGAAAGAGAATATCGAAAAGATGATTCGTTATGTGATGAACATAGATCATAACTTTCATATTTTGGTTATCGATGATGGTTCACCAGACGGAACAGGAAACATTGTGGAGCAGCTCACCCACGAGTTTTCTACACGATTGTTCATTGAACATCGTTCGGGTAAGCTAGGATTAGGGACTGCATATATTCATGGTTTTAAATGGGCACTTGCTCATGGTTATGAGTTTATCTATGAGATGGATGCAGATTTTTCGCACAATCCTGACGATCTGATTCGCTTACGCCAAAAGTGTATCGATGGAGCTGACTTAGCCATCGGATCTCGCTATATCTCAGGAATCAATGTAATCAACTGGCCTTTAGGTAGGGTACTAATGTCTTACGGAGCATCCATGTATGTTCGTATGGTGACTCGTATGCAGGTGATGGATGCTACCGCAGGGTTTAAATGTTATCGCCGACGGGTATTAGAGAAGATTCCATTGGAGAAAATCAAGATGAAAGGCTATGGCTTTCAGATTGAGCTGAAGTTTACTTCCTGGAAATATGGGTTTGAGGTACAAGAAGTGCCAATTATCTTTACTGACCGACAAGAAGGGACATCAAAAATGAGTGGAGGTATTTTCAGTGAAGCTTTTTTTGGTGTGATCAAGATGAAGTTGAGAAGCTTCTTCAGGAGTTATAAATAGAAGTAGTCATATATAAAGCCTAAAGGAAAAATATTCTTACATTTTCCCTTTAGGCTTTTATACACATAGGCTTTATAACGATTCAAGGTTATCTATAGCTTCTCTTCTAAATACAATAAGACTCGAATCATCAAGATAATCACGACTAATCATCTTTCCTGGGAATTCAGGTGCTCTTACACCTGATTGAAAGAATCCATGCCCTTGGAATATTCGTGCTTCGTCCCATAATCCCAATTCAATCAATAATTTTAGCGTCGTTGGTCCACCTTCCACAATTAGAGACTGGATGTTTCGTTCATGCAGATCTCCAAGCAGCTGAGGCCATAACTCTTTGTTCTTATCAAGTCGAATGAACTCCGTATTCTTCATTGGGGCATGATCCTGATGGGTGTATATCACCGTAGGTATAGATCCGTCGAATAGTTTCTGCGATTTGGATACACGTCTATTTAGATCTAAAAGGACTCTGAGAGGGTCGCGCCCTTTGGTCCATTCTCTTACGGTCAATGATGGATTGTCTTTTACGGCCGTTTGAGTTCCAACCATGATTGCATCTTCGTCGATACGAGTTTTATGCACTGCTACTTTTGACAATTCGTTTGTGATCCACGTCGGTTGACCAAAGTTCTCTTCGGTGCGCTCTATATCCATATAACCATCGAGAGTCTGGGCCCATTTGAGAATGATATATGGGCGTTTGTGATGATGAAAAGTAAAGAACCGACGGTTGAGTTCATAACACCTATTTTCCATAAAGGATTCAATCACCTCTATTCCGGCATCTTTCATCATCTGAATACCTTTGCCTTTAACTTTTGCAAAAGGATCTTTAATCCCTACCACCACCCTGGGTATCTGAGATTTGACGATCAAATCAGCACAAGGAGGGGTTTTACCGTAATGAGCACAAGGCTCTAAAGTCACATATATGGTAGACTCACGAAGGAGATCTCTGTTTTTTACTGCAGCGATAGCATTAACCTCAGCATGAGGTCCCCCATAGACCTGATGAAATCCTTCACCAATAATTTTGTCTTGATGAACAACAACAGCACCCACCATTGGGTTTGGAGCAACACGACTCATTCCTAGTCGAGCAATCTCTATGGCACGCATCATATATTTGGATGCTACATCAAAAGGGTAGTTCATAGTAATGATGATAAATTATGTGGCTAATTAAACGATAACTTATCAAATCCACTGATAAGATCGTATCTTTGTATACAAAGATAAAAAATGCTGTAAAGTTATTTCATGAAAGAGGATTTCAATTCACTACAAAGATCATTAGCTGCACATTATGACCCACAAGAAGCACAAAGTATGATAAAGCATCTTGCGATGCATTATTTAAATATCTCTGCAATTCGTTGGTTTACCAAAGATTTTGAGAATGTCGAACAGGCAGATTTCCATAAATTATCCGAGGCAGTAGGGCGTCTTCTTCAAGACGAGCCACTGCAGTATATTTTAGGAGAGGCTGACTTTTATGGTTTGACTTTTCATGTAAGTCCTGCAGTGCTTATTCCAAGACCAGAAACAGAAGAGCTAGTGGAGTGGATTCTTGCTACGCTTGTAGATGGGAAAGAGATCTTAGATATCGGTACTGGAAGTGGTTGTATTCCCATTTCATTGAAAGCAAACCTTCCGAAAAGTCATCTATCCGCTATCGACTATTCTTCCGCTGCCTTAAGTATCGCAAGACATAATGCCGATACTTTAGGTCAAAAAGTGGAGTTTATTGAAGACAATGCATTAGACTTTTCTGCTGAAATGAAGCAACGAGAGTGGGATGTTATTGTAAGTAACCCACCCTACATCCGCACTTTGGAGAAGGTAGAGATGAGAGAAAATGTTTTAAGTCATGAACCAGATATGGCTCTTTTTGTTAGCAATAATGATCCATTGATATTTTATCGTGAGATCGGAAGATATGGTATCACAAACTTGAAAGAAAATGGGGTATTATTCTTTGAGATCAACCAATATCTAGGAGAAGAGACCGTCTCTCTATTGAATGAGATAGGATATAAAGAGGTGGTGTTGAGAAAAGATCTATCTGGAAACGACCGTATGATAAGAGCGGTAAAATAAGAGTGCGATGAGGATATATACAAAAGAACAGGCCTTAAGTAAGGTGGCTGCGCTATGTAGCAAGGCAGAGAAATGCGTATATGATATCGAGAAGAAATTAGTTCTATGGGGACTCGAGCAGGATGATATCGATGCAATTATAGCCCGTCTTATTGAAGAGAAATTTATAGATCAAGAGCGTTTTGTTCGTTACTACTTAAAAGACAAACTTACGTTTAATGGATGGGGTAAACAGAAAGTATGGTTCAACTTACAGCAAAAGCGTATTCCTTCGGATCTTTTCGATAGGTTGTGGGAAGAGATCGACAAAGAGCAATATAATGAACAACTCTTAATGCTTCTACATAAAAAACGAAAAAGCATTAAGAGTGATAATCCTTGGGAAGAGAAACAGAAACTAATGCGGTATGCGGCAAGTAGAGGTTTCCAGATAGATGATATCTATCGGGCATTAGATGCACTAGCAGATGGAGCAGGTGCCGTAGGAGAGGTGTAGCTCTCACCCCAATTCAGGTCATAGGTCATTGAAGCTTGCGATTGTATTCTTGAAGAGGTTGCCCCTTCATATATATTCCCAACAATTTCAAAGGTTACAGCATCACCTTGATTTACTTCAATCCCGTTATATCCTTTCCCATCTGTAAGGTTTATTATCCCAATCGGTTCTCTCGAAAGAGAGGACTGACTTATCATCTCTGTGCCTTTATAGACATAAGCTCGGTAGTTTGATGCATCAGTCATCCAACGCCAGGTTAGATTATAACTATTGGTCTTGTCATCAAAAGTAATCGTATATATCTCTGAAGGCAAAATAACCCTTTGGGATAGAGTATTCTTTTTTAAAACCGCATTATTATCTCCACTACCTACAGCATTAAATTCATAAGTACCTACAATAGGATATGTTTTTACATATGCGGCGTTTTCAGCAGGTAGATACCATGAGTTATCTTGCCCAACAAACTTAGACATCAAGAGAGTGGTTGGCTTAATGTATTCCTGATTTTCATTAGTGTATGCTGGAGTGCTGACTGTTACGTTGGATATGTTTTGGTAAGCGTAAGCATATGCAGTTAATGCATATAACGTATCGTTCCCATCTAAACGTATTTTTGTGTATACATCCACATCCCAATCAATGGATGAAGAAGAACTACATGACACGAAAGTCAGTAAAGAGGTGAATATCATTAAAATATCTAAGGTACGTCTCATATTTATTCGTTTTGGTCTTATATCTATTTTTGCAACCTATGATGCAAAAATACAAATTTAATGTAATACCAAGACTATATTAAAATGATAGTTATACTTACGTCTTATTTTATCGGTACGATACTGATAAAGACACACATATAAAAAAGTCACACATCTATTGGCAAATTGACTAAGCAATGGAATTATAAGTTAATTCTCAATCTCATCATAGATTTAATATTTACTATTTAAATAAGACGATCAAAAATAAGATAAAATCACTTTATAATATTGTTTTTTAATGCAATAAAGGGAGAATAATGTCTTATAATTAGGAAAAAATATTACCTTTGCATCGCAAATTAATTAGTTATTATTATTAAGCATTTTTCATTATGCCAGTTAAAATTCGTTTAGCACGACACGGTCGTAAAAGAAATGCCTATTACTACATTGTTGTAGCTAATAGCAGGGCACCACGTGATGGTAAGTACATTGAAAGAATTGGATCTTATAATCCAAACACTAATCCTGCTACCATCGAGCTTGATTTTGACAAAGCTCTAAACTGGATGCTAAAAGGAGCTCAACCAACTGACACTGCAAGATCAATCCTTTCTGAAGAAGGAGTTCTTTTCAAGAAACACGTTCTTGGTGGTGTGAAAAAAGGAGCATTTGATGAAGCAGCAGCAGAAGCAAAATTTGAAGCTTGGAAAGTAGCTAAAACAGCTAAGCAACAAGCAGGCAAAGATGCTCTTACTGCAGCTAAAGATTCAGCAAAAGCTGAAAACCTAGCAAAAGAAGCTGAAATCAAAGAAGCTCGCACACAAGAGTTGGCAAAGAGAAAAGCAGACGCTGAAGCGGAAGCTGCAGCTGCGCAAGCAGAGACTGCAACAGAAGCTGAAGAGAACGCAGATACTGCAGAAGCTTAATTTATCGACTAGATCTGCATCGACAGATGTCTGTCAGATAAATTATTTAAAGTATAAAAGGCGATGGAATTCCATCGCCTTTTTTATTTTTGTGTAAATCATTATTTTTTATCCACTGTTTCACCGGAATTAATACAGAAATATGTGTCGTGATATAGATATAGCAGAATGCACCTCAATTGGGCATATACTAAAAACCCATGGTTTACATGGTGAAGTTGTCGTGAAATTTAGTCCTTCTTATGGAGATACTCTTGAAGAAGTAGCATTTCTCTTTTTAGAAATTGAAGGAGGATTGGTTCCATTTTTAATTGAAGAGGATACCTTAAGATATAGAACAAGTGAGACGGCAAACATCGCTTTCCAAACTTATGATGACGTCGATGCTGTTGATCCTTATGTTGGTTGTAAGATATATGTCTTCAATGAGGATTTGATCATCGATGAAGAGATTTTGGACTACTCTATCTTAGAAGGGTATGATGTAGAAGATGCAGATAAAGGGAATCTTGGAGAGGTTATCCGAGTGGACGACTTCTCTGGAAATATCATCCTTGTTATTGAAATCGATGGTGATGAAAACATGATTCCATTCAATACGGAGATGGTAAAAAACATTATGCATGACCAAAGGAGGATTTTAGTCGATCTACCAGAGGGATTGCTTGAATTAAATGAATAGCAATAAACCACATTACATCATGAGACTAGTTATTACATCATTGCTTGTTATACTATTAGGTGTAGCACAGGCACAGAAGATTGAGAAGAGAGATCTTGAACCTTTCTCTGAGATTACATTGAAAATTGAAGCACAACTTCATTTTGTGCAAGATGACGAGCAGTCAGTAGAGATTAAAGTTGCCAAATCTAGCACTATGTCAAAGGTGATAACGGAAGTAAAAGACCGGAGCCTAATAGTAAAGTATTCTAATAATGACAGATGGCTTAAAGATTGGAGCCCTGGCTTGGTTGAAATCTATGTTACAGGTCCCAATATCGAATCATTGAATGTAGATGGGTCCGGTTCAATAAAAGTAGAAGATGAACTAGATTCACGTATTGTAGACCTTAATCTTAATGGAAGCGGAGACATCACTGTAGACTATCTTAAGACAGAGAAGATAGATGTAAATGTACAAGGTTCGGGTTCGATTAAGGTGAACAACTGTACTGAAGTAAAAGATTTTAAAGCAATAATATCTGGGTCAGGTGATTTCTTTGGAATTGCAGTTCCGACAGACAAAGCAAACATCAAAATATCAGGATCGGGGGTATGCGAAATTACTTGTAATGGAAAAATCGATGCAAAGATCATAGGATCAGGGAAAGTACTATATAAAGGAAATCCAGACATTGATACCAAAATCATCGGTAAAGGCAAGGTTACCATCAAGAAATAAAAAAAAGGCATCCTATGGATGCCTTTTTTGCTTTACTCTATAGTATAAAGAAGTGGTATTTTATTTTCTCAATATCTCGATTTGTCCACTAGCACCTAGTTTAATAATCGATGATGATTGTTTCTTGGAGGTATCATCTTGTCTGAATTCAACAATATAGTCCACCCCATTTTTAATTTCATCAGATATCTCATCGAAATTAGATGGAGTAGGTTCTCCACTAATATTGGCTGAGGTAGACACAATTGGTCTACGAATACGTCGAATCAAATCACTAGTGAACTTCTCCGATGTAATCCTGATACCAACAGTCTTTTGGTCTGAAACTAAATTCGTTGCCAAGTTTTTCGCATTAGGGTATATAATGGTTAACGGTTTATCTGAAACCTCGATTAACTCCCATGCCACCCTAGGCATCTCATCGACATATCGATCAATGAGTCCAGGATTTTCCATTAGTATCAACATACTCTTGGAATCCGCACGTTTCTTCAATTCATAAATCTTACGAACTGCCTCTTCATTGATTGCATCACACCCAATACCCCAAACCGTATCTGTAGGATAAAGAATGATCCCTCCTGCTTTGATTACTTCAATAGCTTTATTGATATCTTCTCTTTCGTACCTCATTTGTCGTGACTTTGAATAATAACGCAAATATACTGAAATCACAGCTTTGTACCGAAATTATTAGCAATACAATATTAAAATCCAGCTATTCTTTCCTTATCCTGCAGCGCTACGTGATCAAAGATGAACGGTTTGATGTTCCATTAATGAGTCTTTTGAATATCTTTAAGTATTGATATCTTGAAAGTAGAGGGGTTAGAGTCAAACAAACGTTAAACATCATATAAAAGCAACGACATATCCCTTCTTATTTTGTTTTTTTGATATATTTGATAATTCGTCTTACTTAAAAGAATGGATAGAAAGAATCCATATCTTTTATTGCGAAAACATCATAACAACATAACAAAACGGTATATCTTATTGTATCTTCCTAACAAAATGAGAGAGAAAAGTAGGGAAAAAAAGGTATATTTGTATAAATATAAAAAAGGCTATTTATGGGGATGAAATTTTTCCACTTGCCTCGTAATCGATCTTTTAATATTCCTTACCGTTTTCATAATCCAGAAACAGAGGAAAAGAGAGCGAGAGAAGAGCGTATAAAAAAAGAGTTAAAAATAGATGATTCGGATGGCATACATGTCACGCAAATCAAGGGATCGTTTCGCTCTGAATCGAAAATGCTTAGCAAAGGAGGATTTGCTTTCAGTCGTAACGAAAAACGCAAATCCAATCAACGTGTTTTAATTATTATTCTTGTAATGCTAATCTTGCTTTACATTGTCTTTTTTTAAAATTCAACGTGTTTACCGATGTCAGATATCATACAATTACTTCCAGATTCCGTTGCGAATCAAATAGCTGCTGGTGAAGTTGTGCAACGACCTGCATCTGTGGTTAAAGAAATGGTTGAAAATGCAATTGATGCAGGTGCTACGAAGGTGACCATTAATCTTAAAGATGCAGGGCGTACTCTTATCCAAGTTATTGATAATGGGAAAGGGATGTCACCAACAGATGCTCGATTGAGTTTTGAACGTCATGCTACATCAAAAATTCAAAAGGCGGAAGATCTATTTGCAATCCGTAGTATGGGTTTTAGAGGCGAAGCTTTAGCCTCCATAGCTGCGGTGTCTGAGATCGAACTAAAAACACGAAGAGAAGAAGATGTGATCGGGACGCATATTCAGATCAGTGCTTCTGAGATGAATGGTCAAGAAGAAGTGGTTTGTGAACGAGGATGTAATTTCACGATAAAAAACCTTTTCTTTAATATCCCTGCAAGAAGGAAGTTCCTTAAATCAGATCGTGCTGAACTTAAACATATCATGGTGGAGATACAACGTATTGCACTATCCCATCATGACGTGTCATTTAGGCTCTATCATAATGAGACCATCATCTACGATCTTCCTAACTCCAATTTACGAAAGAGAATTGTCAATCTTTTAGGAAAAAATATTAACCAAAACCTGATCCCTGTAGAGGTGGAGACATCTATAATAAAGATCACTGGTTATATTGGACAACCAAAATTTGCTCGTAAAACATCCGGAGATCAATTCTTCTTTGTGAACCAACGTTATATGAGGCACCCATATTTTCATAAAGCAATAACCAATGCGTATGAGAATATTATCCCTAATGATACGATTCCTGCTTACTTCTTATTTTTTGATGTAGATCCGCAGAATATTGATGTGAATATACATCCAACTAAAACTGAGATCAAATTTGAAGATGAGAAATCTGCTTGGCATATTATCCATGCCGCTGTTAGAGAAAGTCTTGGAAAATTCAATATTGTTCCTTCTATTGAGTTTGATCAAACTGGAGCGATAGATATTCCTGCACTATTAGAACAGGAAGAACAAGAGCTGGCTACCCCTGCTATAGAGGTGGACCAGACCTATAATCCTTTTGATATCACTCGTAGTGTGGAAGGTAATTTCCGACCAGCCAATCAAGTAAATAATCCACAACGATTTGAGAATAATCAAAACAACTGGAACCAACTGTATGATGGTGTAGAGTCGGATAACGTGAACCAAGAGATTCAAGCAAACCTTGAAGCTTTTGAGATGGATATTCCAGATACCGAACCAAATAAATCATTTTTCAAGGAACAGAATGACGCAGTTCAACAAACTCTAGGTATAGAGGATGACACTAAATTGGGAAGATTTCTTTATCTGAAGAACAAATACATACTTACGCCTGTTAAATCAGGACTAATGGTTATAGACCAACGTAGAGCACATCAACGGATTCTTTATGAAGGATTCCTACAACTAGTTGAAACACAGCAAACCGTTAGTCAACAACAGCTGTTCCCTCATACTATTGAACTTGGATTGATGGACAGTGAGGTATTACGATCTATATTGGACGAATTAAATAAATTCGGGTTCGATATACAACAGGCCAACGATCATGGCTTTGTAATTAATGGGATTCCAAGCATCCTTGGGAAAATCAATCCTGTAGGATTACTTGAGAGAATTATTGAAGAGATCAAGAGTAGACCATTGGACATTAAAGAGGAGATCAATAATTATGTCGCTAAGATCTTGGCAAAAACATCTTGTATTCATAACAATACAGCGATGAAAGACCCAGAGGTAGAACAGCTATTTAACGACCTATTCTGCTGTAGTCATCCAACGATCTCTCCTTGGGGTGATCCTGTATTAAAGATCATGCCGTTGGACGATCTCGATAAATTTATGAAGTAAATAGAAAGCAATATTAAGTGAATTATCAACGAATACTACCCAATACCCCTCCAGCTGTAAAAGGATTACTAGTTGCAAATGTTATCATGTTCATTCTTTCTAGAATGTTTGAGGGAACATTTATGAAGTTATTTGCTCTGTATCAACCTGATTCAGTATATTTCTTCCCACATCAGATAATTACTCACCTTTTCATGCATGGGGGCATATCTCATATTTTCTTTAATATGTTTGCCTTATGGATGTTTGGGCGCATACTTGAAGAGGTATGGGGATCTAAAAGATTCTTGGTATATTATTTCATCACAGGAATTGGTGCTGCCATTCTACACACATTGGTTAACTATTATGAGATTAACTCTTTAAATGTGGCTGGGCAAGCTTTGATTAATACTCCAACGCCACAACTTTTCGAGAATTTCGTTCATAAATATATCAACCATCCATCGACAGAGCTAACAAAATTAATGTACCAATTCACAGAGAACCCAGATTCTGAATCCATTAAGGCTGTACTTCCTGATATTGTGCATAGAATATATGAGCTTAAAGTTAATATCCCAACAGTTGGGGCGTCAGGTGCAGTCTATGGAGTATTGTTGGCATTTGGGGTTTTATTCCCTAATACTGAACTGATGCTTATATTTCCTCCGATACCTATCAAGGCAAAATATATGGTTATTGGTTATGCTGCATTAGAATTGATACTTGGATTCTCTCAATCAACCAGCAACATTGCACACTTTGCACATCTAGGTGGCATGATTTTTGGATGGTTCCTTATTAAATATTGGAATAGTAATAGAAGAAAATTTTATTGATTATGAGCTTACTTGATGAGCTTCGCAACGCTTATAAAAATGGGGGTTACCTTACAAGATTAATCTACATTAATGTAATCATCTTTTTCTTAATTCGAGGATTTGATGTTATCCTATTCTTGATGGGTCTTCCTATGGGAACCATCTTGAATTATCTATCCTTACCAAATGATCTTGGACTTTTATTATACAGACCATGGACCTTGATCACTTATATGTTCGTACACTATAGTTTCTTTCATATTCTTTCCAATCTTCTATTTCTCTATTGGTTTGGTAGGATATTCTTGCAATATCTCGACCAAAAGAAGTTATTATCAGCCTATGTGATTGGAGGCATGTGTGGAGGAATTTTATACCTAATTGCATTTAACACTCTCAGCGTGTTTAGTGAAAATAACTCTATTCTTTTGGGAGCCTCTGCTAGTGTTTATGCTATCGTTGTCGCCACAGCAATGTATAGACCCAACTATCAACTTTACTTAATGTTTATTGGCCCTGTAAAGATCAAACATATTGCTCTATTTTACATTGCTCTGTCTACGATCATGATTACCTCTAACAATGCAGGAGGAAATATCGCACATTTAGGAGGAGCATTATGGGGGTATCTTTTTATCTACTATTTAAAGAAAGGAAAGAATATTGGAAGTTGGATTTACCCTATTCTTGATGGAGTTATCAACTTTTTCAGTCGTTCATCCAACAATATGAAAGTCAAATATCGACGAAGTGCCAATAAAATGGACGATCGACAATACAATGTAAACAAGAAACAAAAAAAGGATGAGACCAATCGGATATTAGATAAGATTGCCAAGTCCGGATATGACAGTCTAACAAAAGAAGAGAAAAATCATCTCTTCAAAATGGGTAAGGAATGAAAAAAAAGAGTAGTATAGTTTCTTTTATTGCGGGGCTTATTGCAACACTAACCATTGTATCTAGCCTCACCTATCATATTCCCCCAGACCTGATTAGCATAGCTGGTTTCTTCAGTCTGTTATTTCCTCTGTTCTTTATTCTGAATGTATTGATACTTATCTTCTTTTTCTCAAAGACGAGAAGAAGGTATTTAGTTATAGCGATTATTGTCTCTATCCCTCTTGCCAATAACTTCCTGAGTTTTGATGACGCTAGAGATGTATATGGACAATCTGATCCTTTTAAAGTTATTAGTTACAATGTTAGATCCCATAGACTCATCTCTGAAGATCATACACTTAACAATAACATATCCAAACTTATTCAAAACAATAGCCCAGATGTGGTCTGCCTACAAGAGGTTAATATCTCTGGGATCGCAAACAAAAAGCAGTTGAATATTGATGGGGACATCTATTTTATCTATTATCCAGGTAAATCCAATGTAATTCTATCAAAATATGAGTACTTGAACAGTGGGAATATTGATATGGGTAATACCAATAATAGCGTGATATATGCAGACATTAAACTCAACAGTTCAACAGTCAGAATATACAACTGTCATCTACAGTCCTTTAGAATAAATCCCTCCGAATATAAGTTATATGATACCCTGCAGTTTAAATCAAAGAAACAACGGTTTTATAAGGCAAAAGAGTTCATTAAGAAGATGAACGATGGATTTAAGGTTAGAGCAAATCAAGCAAGAATCGTCAAGAACCATATCAATCGATGTAATACCCCATTATTAGTTTGTGGGGACTTTAACTCTACGCCATCATCATATACCTACCATGAGATAAAAAAAGGCTTAGAGGACTCTTTTGTTGAGAGAGGCTATGGATACGGAGCAAGTTATCGAAGAAATATTATTGGGATAAGAATCGACTATTTGTTACACTCTGAGGAGATATCCACTAGTAGTTACACCACGTTGCAAGAGAACTTTTCAGATCATGTACCGATTATGGGTACCTATCATATAAAATAAGAGGAGATATAATACATCTCCTCTTATCTATTTATTTTTAGCGAATTAAATTGCTAAACTCTTTGTAAAAAAATATTACAACATAGAGTCTAACTTGGTAGCTAAACTAGTCTTAGGAACCGCACCAACCTGCTTGTCTACTACTTCACCACCTTTAAAGAAAAGGATTGTAGGGATATTACGAATCCCATATTTAGCAGCAGTACCTTGATTGTTGTCCACGTCCATTTTTGTAACAACAACTTTTCCTTCATACTCCTTAGCTAACTCTTCAACAATAGGAGTTAACATACGACAAGGTCCACACCATTCTGCCCAAAAGTCCACAAGAACAGGCTGTTCAGACTGAATAACTACTTCGTCGAAATTCGCATCAGTTACTTCAATAGCCATGATAATATAATGTTTAAGTTTTAAAAATTCTATTCTTTTGTCTACTTGTTCAAATTTACAAATTAATTTAGTTTAAACGTAATCTCTTCATATTTTTGTAAAAATGACAAAAAACTATCAGACAAAAATACACGTTTATTTCTAGATTTCAGTGAAATCTTCTGTTTTTTACTCTTGTTCACAAAAGATAACGTTAAGAGTGTCTGACCTCTATTTTGATCCACAACATTTTGAAACGCATTATTAAAATCTGCATCAATAATGTCATCTGGAATTTCTACTTCTAGGTTCTTCACCTTATCTCTTAAGTTGGACAAGAATTCAACAAAAGTGACATTAAACTCTAACTCTCCCGGTCTAAACATACTTTGCTCTACTCGCCCTTTGACAAGTAATAACGACCCAATTTTACAAAATTTTGAGTAATTATCATGGTTTTTACCAAAGAAAAAGAATCTAAAGTCTCCTGAAAAATCTTCTAGAGTCATATTAGAAAAAGGCTTCCCTGTTTTGGTCATTGCTTCTCTTGCATCCGAAACCATTCCCGCAATAGCCACCTCTTTACCCAACAGTTTATCCATATTAGATAGATTACTCACCTTAAACTCTTTCGAGGCAAAATGCTCTATCTCGAAACGATAATCATCTAAAGGGTGAGACGATAGGTAAATACCTATTAACTCTTTTTCTCTTTCAAGAAGCTCTAACTTAGGCCATTCATCTGCAATAGGGATATTGGGTTTCTTTACCTCTATTAAAGCTAAATCTCCAAATAATGATCCCATACCATTACCTTGCTTGTCCGATTGTATCTTATTTCCATATGCAATAAGATCCTCAATGAACATCGAAGCAGATCGTGTTGGTTCAAAGAACTGTGCTCTATTAATCTCTTTAAAGAGATCGAATCCACCAGAAACAGCCAATCCCTCGATATTCTTCTTATTTACTGTTTTTAAAGGGACACGCTCTACAAAATCAAAGATATCATTGAATATTCCATTTTGATCACGCTCTTCAATGATAGCATCGACAGCGCCTTCTCCAACACCTTTTACTCCTGCTAAGCCATAACGAAGTACTCCTTCTTTGTTTACGGTAAATTTACGATATGACTCATTCACATCAGGGCCTTTAACATCTAATCCCATATGGCGACACTCTTCCATAAAGTTAGATAACTTCTCGATATTGCTTAGATTCCGACTCAACACTGCCGCCATAAACTCCGCAGGATAGTGTGCCTTCAGATATCCGGTTTGATACGCGATATAAGCATAACAAACAGAGTGCGACTTATTAAATGCATACGAAGCAAATGCCTCCCAGTCACTCCATATCTTACCAATCAAGCGATCTGGATCTAAGTTTCCAACTTCACACCCACTCATAAAATCAGGGTTACTTTTACATCCATCGATGAATTTAGCTTTCAGCTCACCCATCAACTTCATATTCTTCTTACCCATCGCTTTACGTAAGGTATCCGACTGCCCCCTAGTAAAGTTTCCAAGTGCGCGAGATTGAAGCATCACTTGCTCTTGGAAGACCGTAATACCATAGGTGCTCTTCAGAAATGGCTCCATCATTGGATGGTCATAAATAATCTCGGCCACCCCATGCTTACGATTAATAAAGTCGGGAATATATTCCATCGGCCCAGGACGATACAACGCATTCATGGCAACCAAATCTTCGAAACGGTTGGGTTGTAATAACCGTAAGTACTTCTTCATCCCAAGAGACTCAAACTGAAAAATTGCTGTTGTATCTCCTCTACTAAAAAGATTATATGTCTCTTCGTCATCCATAGGGATACCATCGATATCAATATCTATCCCTTTTGACAACTTAATATTATCTAATGATTCTTTAATGATAGACAGCGTCTTTAGTCCTAAAAAGTCCATCTTTAAAAGACCTATATCTTCGACAAAACGACCATCATACTGTGTAGTCAACAACGATTCCCCTTTGGTAGGCATCACAGGAATGTTCTGAGACAATGTATCCCGTCCAATAAGCACACCACAAGCATGCACCCCTGTTTGTCGCACACATCCCTCTAAAGATTCTGCTAACGTAATGGTTTTGGCTATCAGTTGGTCGGCACCTCTTTTCTCTTTCTCGAGATCGGGGTTCTCTGCATATGCTTTCTTTAAGGTCATTTTAGGTGCCTCAGGCACCATCTTAGCCAATCTATTTGCTTCAGGTAAAGGGAGCTTCAAAACTCTTGCGACATCTTTTAATGCCATCTTTGCTGCCATTGTACCGAAAGTACATATATGTGCGACCTTATCATCGCCATACTTCTCTGTCACCCAATCCAAAACCATCTGTCGACCGTCATCATCAAAGTCGATATCGATATCGGGCATAGATATACGATCAGGGTTTAGGAAACGCTCAAAAAGAAGATCATACTTAATGGGATCAACATTGGTAATTCCAATAGCATAAGCGACAGCAGAACCTGCTGCAGAACCACGCCCAGGACCAACAATCACACCCATCTCTCTTGCAGCACAAATAAAATCCTGTACTATCAAGAAATACCCAGGAAAACCCATCGATTTGATTGTCTCCAACTCAAAATCAATACGCTCCTTCTTATCGTCTGTAAAGTCGTGAGGATATCTATCTTTAACCCCTTCATACACCAAATAGGCTAGGTAGTCAGACTCCAGTTTTACACGTAAAGCACCTTCATAGCCTCCCATACGATCTAATGACCCTTTAAATTCAGTCTCTAAATCTTCTTGGGTATATTGCTCCTTATATACTTCGAATGTTGAGAACTCTAAGGGGATAGGGAACTCTGGCATAATGGGAGCAGAATCTAACTCATATAATTCGATCTTTTCCGCAACACTGTCTGTCTCAGCTATTACATGAGGAATATCTGAAAAAAGCTCATGCATCTCCTCGGTGGTTTTAAACCACTCCTGTCTAGTATAACGCATTCGATTAGGGTCATCATAATCCTTTCCTGTGTTCAAACAGATAAGAATATCATGTGCCTCTGCATCCTCCTTATTGACAAAGTGAACATCATTAGCTGCAATAACTTTTACATCATGTTTATCCGCCAGCTCTAATATCTTGTTATTCACCAGAACCTGGTTGTTATAGATATCTACTCTTAGACGTGGATCTTCACTTGGATGACGTTGAAGTTCAAGATAATAGTCATCTCCAAAAACACTCTTAAACCATTGAATCGACTCCTCTGCTTTTGCAATATCTCCTTTCATGATCCACTGAGGGATCTCCCCTCCCAAGCAAGCCGAAGTAACGATAATTCCTTCATGATATTTCTCCAATAGCTCTTTATCAATACGAGGTCGATAATACATCCCATCCGTATTTGCAACAGAGATAATATGAAGAAGGTTCTTATACCCTTGTTCATTTTTAGCTAATAGGATCAAGTGATGTCCGGAGCGATCTACCTTATCTTTTTTTGTAGATAAGCTTCTTGAAGCAACGTAGGTCTCACAACCTAATATCGGTTTTATATCATTGGCCTTACATGCTGCATGAAACTCTTTAATTCCAAACATAGTTCCATGATCGGTTAAAGCAATGGCTTTCATCCCATCTTCTTTTGCCTTTGAGACCAAAGCCTTAACCCCCGCAGCACCATCTAATATTGAGTATTGTGAGTGAACATGTAAATGCGTAAATGGTGTCATATTATCTTGTAGTATTAACTCTATTCAAAATGATACGATACTCGCCTAAGTGAGCCGTATTCTATATCTTATTGAGCAATTGTATTTATTTCCTCATTCAACTCCTCTAATCTCGTCATGTGCTTACCAAAAAGCAAATCAAATACCCACACATACAACCGACGAGCCAAAAAGAATACCGTGACAAAAATAATAATTGAAGTAACAATATAGATCAATAAAAATAGTTTATCTCCATTATTAACGATTATATTCCGATCCTCAATGATACTTTCATATATAGAATACACTGTTCCCAAAGCTCCACTCAACAACAACGAAAAGACACAAAAGAAATAGCTTCTTTTAAACTTCTTTAGCACGAATAAAAATTTGTTTATCGAACTCTTCACTTGAGAAGATGGAATGGTATGCCAAGCAATCTTATTTACCTTATACACAAAAGACAAAAGTGCAACCGAACACAAAACAGCCAAACCGTAATCCACAATAGATAAGAACAGTGGTAGTTTTACATGCATATAGTAAACAATAAAAAAGTCTAGTGCAAACTGAAGAATCCAGAACAACACAACCAAGATATAAGCCACTCTAATGCTCTTTTCAATCTTAGCAAACTGAGTAACTCCTTTAGTATGAATGATCCCATCTAACTCCTTTACAGAAACCTTTTCAATACGATCCTCTTTTTCTGATAAGGCCTTCCAGTTATTTTTTAAATCTTCTAATTCCATTTATTATGATATACTAGCTAGGGTTCATTATTTTTTTTAGCTTGTCTTTTATCCTCGATATTTTCACCCGAACATTATTCTGGGTTATCCCCATAATTTCGGAGATCTCATCATACTTTTTCTCTTCAAGAAACAATAGTATGATGGACTTCTCAATAGAAGACAATGTACTTATGGCACGATGTAGGAATTCGATTCTCTCTTCAAATTCTTCATCTTTACCCTCATCGGAAATATAGAACATCTCACTTTCTATACTTTGAGTAGAAACGTTCCGTTTCTCTTTCTTAAAATAGGTGATCGCAGTATTAAAAGCAACACGATACATCCAGGTACTAAATTTTGCCTCTCCTTTAAAAGATGGATATGCCCTCCACAGCTGCACCAAGATCTCTTGAAAGAGATCTTCTCGACACTCTTTATCGGCACAATAGACACTACACACCTTATGTATAATCTTTTGATGTTCGGATATATTATCTAAAAATTCTTGTTTCAAAATAGACTATTTACAATTAAGAACCAATGAGTTAATTCTCTTACAAAATAAAACATGATAAAAATAAATAATTTTATTTCACATTGGTAAATAATTCTTCAAACTTAACATCAAAAGATAACAAACGCTTAAATAATGATCAATTTTATCTACACCAAAGTATAATATTACAAAGAACATTGTTTCAATCATACTTGTTCATATAGAGTAATCAATTTGTATAAAATCATGAGATACCTCTTTTTTCTATCCTTTGTAATGTTATTCTTTTCATGTATTCCAAATAACAAGATGCGTATTGATATGATTCATCCATATCCGTCAAGTTATATTGAAGATAGAAATGTAGACATATGGCTGCCCCAGAATTATAGCAAAGATAAACGATATCAAGTTCTATATATGCACGATGGGCAGATGCTACATGATAGCACCTCTACGTGGAATCAGCAGGCATGGATGGCTGGACCTATCATGCAAAAACTGATTTCGAACCGGGAAGTACCTGAAACCATTATCGTGGGGATATGGAATATTCAAGACCATAGAACTTCAGACTACTGGCCAGCGAAACCGTTTAATATGCTTCCCAAATCTCTACGAAACAGCTTAATAGAGAAACGCCTGAAGCGAGCACCAAACTCTGACAAATACCTTAAGTTTATTGTGGAGGAGCTCAAACCCTATATAGATAGAACCTATGCTACCTATACAGATCAAAAACACACTTTTATTGCCGGATCTTCTATGGGAGGGCTAATATCGATGTATGCAATCTGTGAATATCCTAAAATATTCTCTGGTGCTGCTTGCTTATCGACCCATTGGATAGGGGGGGATGATACCAATAATGCAATCGCGAAATCGTTCATTAACTATATCGATCAATATATTCCATCAGCTAAAAACCATAAGTTCTACTTCGATCATGGGACAGAGACCTTAGATCAACACTATGGACCATCTCAACTAAAAGTAAACGCTGTGTTTATAAAACACGGATACACAAAAACAAATTTTAAAAGTGAAGTATTTGTTGGCGATAAACACGAAGAGAAATACTGGGCTCAAAGACTTCATATTCCTTTTAAATTCATATTAAACAGATAGAGTTCATCCCAAAAACATCTTTGTATAGAATGCAATTCTTATGAATAATCAATTAAAAAAACAATGATATGAAAAACATCTTAATAATAGGTTGTGGACCAGGGTTAGGTTTATCTCTAGCCAAAATATTTGGGGCTAATGGCAACCACATTTCACTAATCAGTAGAAATATAAACAAACTCAATAGCTACAAAGAGATACTACAAAAGAATAACATACCTGTCATCGTACACCAGGCCGATGTTGAACAATTTGATACCCTAAAGAAAGCCCTCGATAAAATTCGAGAAAAAGTCTCTCATTTTGATGTAGTCATATACAATGCAGCCTCACTAAGGCTTAATGATATTATGGAGGACACCCCCGAACAAATGCTCAAAGATTATAAAATAAACACACTACATGCATTGGAGACAGTTAAATACTTATACCCAGAACTTAAAGCAAACAATGGTACCGTTTTACTAACGGGAGGTGGATTTGCTCTTCATCCTAATCCACGTTTCGGATCACTCTCCATGGGTAAAGCCTCCCTTAGAAATCTATCCCATCAACTATACAAGAAACTACGTAGAGATAAGATATATGTAGGAACAGTAACCATAACTGATTTTATCAGTAAGGAGAGTACCAAATATTCTCCAGATAAGATTGCCGAGCAGTTTTACAATCTCTATCTCAACAAAAGTCAAAATGAGACAATCTATTAAAAACCAGATTTTTACACTATAAACAACTCATTTGTGTAATTTAAATCAGAACCGACACCCAAGATATATCTGCTTCATATGATATCTCTCCGACATCATATCATATGGGTTCCCCAATTCATATTTAAACCCAATAGGCAAAGATATTGACTTTGTAATTTTCCATGAAAAACTAACATCATGAGAGTACACCAAATCAGATGGCCCATGAAAAAAGAACTCCTTTTCATCGTCATAATAAGAATTCCACGCAGATTCATTAGATAAATTCCATAAACTCAGATTACACTGAAAACAGACCTCGAACTCATCCCACTCCTTCCTTACAACACATAATATACTCTGACCAAAAGTCCAATAGTTCATTTCTTGTGAAAATGCATCATCCCCGCCGTTGTACATAGAAGCTCTAATGTTTTGATACAATCCAGACCCCACATATACCCCCAAACCAGACGTGACATTAGTCAATCGAAATGACAGCTCTTCGGTAGCTTGAAAACGAAGAAATATCAAGTCACTCTGTTTATTTAAGGCGTTATCATGAAACTTATGGATCATATTCCCTCCTACATAATCCAACTTATAATGCTGAAGCCATCGGTTTGAATATATATGTCCTCCCACAGTAGCTGCGCTAACTCTATCTTTAAATGAATAAGAAGCCACTTTTTGATCTTGTCGTTTGAGCTGAACAATGCCAATATTAAAGTACAGATCTACTTCTTTCTTCCCCTCAGCATTCACTACAAGCACCGAAGCAAGCAACAAAAACAATGCTCTAATAAACCCTCGCATATTCAATAGCTTTTATTAGTGTAGGATCTTCAAAATTCGAAAGGTTGATGTTCTTCATTTCAATATCTGGAGTTAATCCAACCCCTTCATAGCTTTTCCCTGTAGGCAAACGAACATCACTAACAGGAATTCGTACAAACCATCCATTAATGAGTTCTCGATACATTGACGGAGAAAAAATCCCAAAGGTCCTCGAACCTAAGGTAATAACGTTGGGTAATCCTTTCATTACAACAACAAATATCTCAGCAGCACTTGCGGTAGATTTGTTCGTTAGAACAACACAATCTCCTTTAAAGGTAAAAGAAGACGAAGGCTTCACGACAAAACTACTCTTTACCTTCCTCAAGTCAGTTCTATTATCATTATATCGAACCCTTTCAATTAAATACTCTCGAGTCTCTGAATAGAAATAACCTGCTAGATACTCTGACCAAGCCGAGAAACCACCCCTATTATTCCTCACATCAAGAATGATAGAGTGGCTCGTTTTCAAAAAATCCATAGCATTATCCACTTCATCTTTGAATTGATTAAACGATTGGGGTTCTTTGTTTGGCATAAATGCATTTACCTTTATATAACCAATGGGAAGAGATGGCTTTGCCTTACTAGACTTAATGTATCCATATTCAACAAAATCCATCTTGTCAGTGACAAGATCAACTTCATATTTATAATACCTTTCTGAAACCATATAGGTATCGTCAAATCCAGTCCTAAGAGGCTGATAGGAAGATAAAGCCTCTTTTGTTTGAGCAATATAAGAGTGCCCATCCCTTAACTCTTTCAACTCTATCTCATTCAAAATATGGTAAAGTTCTTCAGGAGTCGTATGCTCATTTATCCTGCTTCTATATTTCACATACACGTGATCCCAATCGATCGATTTAACGAGAAAATTAGCGTAATATAGATCATAAGACCTCCAAAAATCATCAAATACATCAATTGAAGTATATCCTTTACTATAATCATCCCATGTCGAACTACAAGATGAGAATAGCAACAGTAGCAAAAACACAAAACAGTTTACACTTCTTTTCATATATTTAAACATTATATGATTACAGATTCACTCAAACAATAAAGTTAGGATAAAAAAAGAATATTAGTTACCCTAACTCTATTTAATGGTTTTTCTATCCAAAACTATTCCAACGCCTTTTCATAAGAAGGTGCAAGTTCATTATACCAACTCAGAACCGACTTCTTTAGATCCCAATCGTTCTCTCCCATCTTCTGTATTAAAATGTCCACTTGCTGCTTATTAAAAGCATATGACTTGAAGAATTTCTTTAACTTAGGGTGATTACTAGCCCATGATCTAGTACAGTATTTAACCAAAGCATAGTTGGTATCAAATGCACTATATGGATCTTCAAGCATCTTAATATATTTATGATCTAACATAGGATGTGGCTCCCAACCAGTGATACAAAATGGGACACGATTCATATATAAATTCTCGAAAACTTTAATCATTTCGACTTCAGTAACATACTCCGATTCGACATTTAAATCATATCTTTTACGAACCTCACTCACACCAGCAAAAGATTCTGAATCATGATTTATTGCAATAGAGTAGATTTTTCCACCAATTTCTTTTTCAAGTCCTTTAAGCTCTGCTATAGAAGTTATATCCATATAGTTTGGAACGACCAAACCTATCTTTCCTCCCTCATAGATATTCCCTAATACGGCTAGTTTTTGGGTGCCCTGAACATGAATACTATGAGACATCCATTTCTCTAGAAAGACATCTGCCTTTCCGCTGTTCAACGCTTTAACTCCATCCTTCACAAGGATAGTCTTCACCTGATATCCATTGGATTCAAGCAGTCGTTTGGCAAACATCGTGAATGCCTTATTTTCACTCCAATCCTCATATGCAATCACCACATCTGGCTCTTTAGATGAGCCCGTACTCTTTGTGGTTTTATTACATGAGAATAATAAAAGAGAAATAACAATTAAAAGTAATAATTTAGGTTTCATAGTAATTAATGATAAATAGTAAATCAATTATTCAAAAACCATCGCATTCTAAGGATATTACCAAATATAAACAATACCAACTATTTTCCGTAACGACCTTCGCTTTTTATGATATATATTTTAAACCACAAACATTGTGCAGGTTCGACTTAATAATTACCAAACACTAAAACCGGCACCCAAAGTATCCACAGAAGTTATGACTTTTAATTAGCCTATTCATATCAACAAGACTAAATGACGATCTTTAGCAACACGAAATCAAACCTATTTTCCTCTCTCAAAACAAAGCTCGATAGTCTTTGTTTATTCAATCATCTATACATGAAATCATCTACTTACATACTTAAAACGACCTTTAAGCCCTAGAATAATATGTTTTATGACAACACTCATCTTTTAAATTATATTAATTCTATTACTTGCGCTTCTCTTTCACTCCCAAAATTTATGTTAGAAAGGGCTATACTAATTAAAAAACAAACATATCTATGGATACAACAACATTAGTAGAATGGGCAGGCTATACAGCTTCTGTAATTGTGGCCATCTCACTTACGATGACCTCAATGATTAAACTTCGATGGTTTAACCTTATTGGTTCTCTTATCTTCACTATCTATGGCTTTATCATTGAAGCTTATCCTATTGCTCTTGTCAATGCTTTCATTGTAGGAGTAAACATCGTATTTCTATTTAAGATGTACACCAAACACGACTACTTCACATCACTAGAAGTAGACCGGAATGACCCTTACTTCAAAGGATGCCTCAAATTCTATAGAGAGCAACTTCTACAAGAATACCCAGAAATCGACACCCCTTTAAACAACGAATCGATTGTATTAATCCTAAGAGATATGTCTGTAGCTGGATTCTGTATTGGAAATATCGAAGGAGACACCTTAGATCTAAAACTTGACTATGCAACCCCTCCATACAGAGATTTTAAGACTGGTAAATACCTTTTCGAAAATAAAAACTCGGTATACAAGAGCAAAGGAATTACCACAGTGAAAGCTGTTCCACCAGCAGAACATTATCACAAATACTATAAATCGGTAGGATTCAAAGAAGAAGAAATTAACGGTAAGACTTGCTTTACAAAGTCAATATAACCACCGTAGTGTTAGAGAGGTTTGTTACAGAACCTCTCTAAATATTTACTCTTCTTAATAAAAAAAATTCATCCCCTTCTACTTCATAAACCAAGATCCAAAACGATTTACAAACCACGAAACGATACGACTTCTATTCATACATGATGGGAGATTCAACCCCAACATCTTTTTCATCATTGAGATCTTCTTTTCCGTAAATGGTGGATAACGTTTGATCGTATCGAAACCAGTATGGTGATCATATACCGCTTTGGCATTAGACAGATCAAGAAAGCCATGCTTCCCATGGTATTTACCCATTCCTGCAGGACCAACGCCTCCAAAAGGCAGATCAGGAATGGCCAAATGATACAGGCAATCATTCACACAAACTCCTCCAGCAGTAGTGTAATTTAAAATATGGTCTACCACCATTCTATCCTCCGCAAAAACATATAGTGCTAATGGCTTGTCTTTTCCTTGAACCATATCGATCCCTTTCTGCATAGAGTCAATCTCTATTACGGGTAAGATAGGGCCAAATATCTCACCCTCCATTACCATAGCATCTGGCGAAACATTCTTTAATACTGTCGGAGCAATATATTTGGTATCCCGATCATATTCTCCTCCACATAACACCTCTTGACCTTTCATCAACGATACCAAATCATCGAAAGCCCGATAATTGATGATCCGACTATAATCTTTACTCTGCTGGGGATCTCCTTCAAAGAACTGGTCAATCACCTTAGGGACCATATCATAAAATTCATTAGCAATGGACTTGTCTAACAGCACATAGTCTGGGGCGACGCATGTTTGACCAGAATTCATTAGTTTTCCTTGGATCAAACGTCGTACACTCACCTCTAGATTACACGAACCATGTATAAACGCAGGACTCTTCCCTCCTAGTTCAAGCGTTACTGGAATCAATCTCTTTGATGCCGCTTCCATCACCACTTTCCCTACTCGTCCACTTCCGGTCACAAATATCTTGTCCCAATGAAGGTCAAGTAAGGACTCATTAGAAGTACTCTCTTCTGTAACCCAGAAAGCATTCGAATCTAAATATCTTGGCACTAGATCTCGAATCAATGATGTCGTAGCCGATGCCGTTCGCGGAGGTTTAATCACGGCACCATTTCCTGCTGCAATAGCTGGAATTAATGGACCTAAAGTCAATTGAAGAGGGTAGTTCCAAGCTCCCATAATCAGAATCACCCCAAGGGGTTCATATCGAATATAAGATCTAGCTGGCTGTAGCGCAGCGGGAGTATCCACCACCTCATCTTTCATCCAACGCTTTAGATGATCTAAAGTGTGATCTATTTCCGCAATCAATAGATTTATTTCTGTAAGATACGACTCAAAACTACTCTTGCCAAGATCAGCAAAAAGTGCTTCCTCGATCGCTTCACTAGACTCCCCCAGCAAACGTTTTAGTGCATAAAGCTGTGTCTCTCGCCATGAACGATCTAGGGTATTACCTTGACCACAATAACCTCTAATCCCTTCAAATTTACTATTTAGCATATCTTGTATCATCTATAATTTCTTGATTGAATGAGTTCATCTCTACTATAGTAGCGACCTCAACAAATTAAGTATTAATAGCCTCTTATTTTGAAATAACATATAATACTAATTTAATAAATATGAACGACATTTCATGTCATTACATGATGGTAAAACAGATATTGATCTTGCGGTCAATATTTGACATAAGTAATATATCAACAGACATCTAACGATATGTAGTTTCTCTTTCTAACACATCTTTATCATAAAGAGATCTGCAAAATAGCTTAGATATATCTATTTTTACCCTGTGAAACAACGAAGAAACCATACTATTGTCAAGATATATGAAAATCACTCTGATCATACTATACCTCATTATCATACCGATAATCATCGCTTATCTTCAGCGAAAATCTTCTATTATTCGTAAAATTGGAGCCATACCATTCCTTTACCTATTAGGTATTGGGCTTCACGAGATTTTTCCTTTCGACAGATGGATAGACGCAACCAAACTCTACCAAATAGAAGAGTCATTCTCTTCCGTGATGTTACTTTTGGCCATTCCTCTTTTGCTCTTCTCTATCAACATTAAAGAAGAGATCAAAAAAAACAGAGGCATTCTCTCTTCAATTACCATCGCACTTGTATCTCTTATTTTATCCACCGTTACGGCATTTTTTATTTTTAAAGATAAGGTAGCAGAGGCATACAATGTCTCTGGGATGCTCACTGGATTATATTCTGGAGGATCTCCCAACTTAGCTGCGATAAAGAATGCACTGCAAGTCGCACCACAAAGGTTGGTATTGATCGTTAGCTATGACTTTGTCATTGGCATAGGAGTTATTCTATTCTTTATCACCATCGCAAAATATATATTCCGTGCGATATTACCCCACAGAGACCAAACGAAAGAACATCATAGTAAGCATATTCACATGGAAGACGAAACCAATATATTTGACCGAAACAGATGGAAAGAGATGTTGGTAGGCCTATTTTTTTCATTCATTGTTGTTGCTATCAGTGTTCTGATAGGCAAAGGATTCTCGGAAACAACAGGTCCAATTATTACGATCTTAACTGCCACTACACTTGCAATCACACTTGGTCAAATCCCTAGAATAAACCACCTGAAAGGCACTTTCTCTTTAGGGATGATGTTTATTCTTATCTTCTCTTTTGCCATCGCAAATATGGCAGATTTCAGTTCCATACAAAAAATAAAGAACCCCTATTTGCTACTCATGATGCTATGGGTAATGGGGTGCAACCTAACCACCCATTTTATTCTAGCCTATCTTTTCAAAAAAGATGCAGATAAAACCATGGTATCCATGATTGCTTTCACCTACTCCCCTGTGATGGTACCAGTGGTCTGTGCTGCCATTAAAAACAGAAAAGTATTGGTCTATGGGATCACCTTTGGTCTATTTGGCTACCTCGTAGGAAACTATTTAGGGATATTACTCGCAACTCTTCTTCTGCAGGTAGCCTAAGAACAAAAAAAACGTCTTATTCCCATTCGAATAAGACGTTTTTCTTGTAATATTCTATCAACTAAGCATCTTGCTTAGTATCTGTAATCACAATCTCTCTAAGAGATACAGCCTGTGGAAGCTCAAAAGTAAATTGGATCGTCTTTGCAACATCCTCTGCAGTGATATTTACAGCACCAACATCCTCTTTCCACTCTTTATATCCATCAACAATACTCTTGTCTGTTGTATGTTCAATCAACTCAGTCTCTACAGCACCAGGAAGTATCGACAAAACACGTACATTGTGTGGGGACATCTCATTTCTTGCGACACGAGTCAATCCAACCACACCAAATTTGCTTGCACAATAAGCCGCATGATTACCAAAAGGTTGAACTCCTGCGATAGATGACACGTTGATAATCGTTCCTGATTGACGAGCTTTCATATCATTCATCACGATCTGCATTCCATGCATCACTCCCATTACATTAATGTCTAACATCCTCTGCCACTCTTGAGCATTCTGGATACTTAGATCGCCTAATAGCATCACACCAGCGTTGTTTACTAGCAATTCAGTCTTGCCATATACAGCTTCCGCTTCTCGTACCGCTTTTTCGAATGTTTCTCTATCGGTTACATCCACCTTACGACACATAGTCTCTGGGAGATTCAATGCTTCCATCTTTTCAACTCTTCTCGCCAATAAAAGCAATGGATAACCTGATTTACTAAAAGTCTTAGCCATCTCCATTCCGAAACCAGAGCTTGCGCCTGTAATTACTATTAGTTTTTTGTTAGTCATGATATGAAGTTTATTTAATTTAGATATTGAAATAACAATATTTTTCTTGAATCAACAAAACTACCATTCTATTTTTCATTTACACACTACCCAATCTTAGATAACCGTATTAACAATCACAAAGTTCAAATCAAATTAGTAACTTATGCCAATTCACCTGATATACAATCACATTCAAGAATAAAAAACAACGATGAAAACATCCCTATTTATCTTCACATCACTACTAATTATTGCGACACAAAGCTGCAAAGATAAAACTCCTATATGTCCTCTAGATCACGGCGAATGGGAATACATCGCTCACCTTAGCGATGAGTTCAATGGCGACTCCATAGACAGATACAAATGGTACGACTTTAATCCGGGATGGAAAGGACGCAAACCAGGTTTTTTTTCACCCAAGAATGTTCGTCTCGAAGATGGCGAACTTATACTTACCTCAAAAACAGAAACTCTAGATGGACTTCCCGAGGGGTATCAAACCTTCACCACCGCCGCAGTGCAAAGTAAAACCCGAATGTTATACGGCTACTATGAAATAAGATGCAAACCTATGAAATCACGCTGCTCCAGTGCTTTCTGGTTTTATGCTGTGGATGGGAATCTATGGACAGAGATTGATGTATTCGAGATCTGTGGAAAACATCCTCAAAAAGACTATGACAAGAAATATTTTGCCACCACCCATGTTCTTAGATCACCTGAAACTGGCGATACTCTCAAATCAGATCATGTCGAATGGCACTCGAAAACTCCCTTAGCTAACCATTATCTAATTAGTGGGCTGGAGTGGAGAGAGGATTCCATTATTTGGCACCTAAATGGTGAGGTAGTCCGTAGAAGAGAAAACACCCAATGGCACCAACCATTATCAGTCAATTTTGATAGCGAGGTAATGGCAAACTGGTTTGGAATGCCTGATCCAAAAGATCCTGAAGGAGAATTCAAAATTGATTATTTAAGAGTGTGGAGAGATAAAAACTATCAAACAAGGTATAACTACTAAAATGGCTATCTCACGCTATATCAAACAACAAGAGAAAAGAAACTTTATTGAATCACTTATTAATTCCACAGACATGATTTACGGTCATGTCTATTTTTTACACACATAATATTAAATAATGTTATTGTGTGTCGCAAACAAATATTTTTTTATTACTTTGCGCCTACAAAATATCCCTAGTCTAAACAGAAATGTTTAGGCAAATTACATCTATTTATCCCCCTTTACATTTCATATGTAAAAAACCATTTACACCCCTGAATGCAATGCGATAGTGTGCACTTTAAAGAATGTAAACAAACAACATTTATTAAAGTAAAATGGGAAATGTAACCGTAATTATTACAGGTATAATATTTGGCTGGTTAATGCAACATTCCAATGTGAACAAATTTAGTTCCATCGCAGGATGTTCCATTCTGAAGAACTTCATCGTACCAAAATTAATGCTAACAACCATTGGGGTTGGTATTATCCTTTTTGCCATTTCTGTTCAGATGGGATGGGCTACTTTTCATATCAAACCATTAATTACAGAGAGTCTCATTCTTGGAGGGCTACTATTTGGTATGGGGATGGCTATATTAGGAAGCTGTCCTGGTAGTATCATTATATCTAGTGCACAAGGAAGTGTCGATGCCATCATCGGTCTCACAGGAGCTCTTTGTGGTGCATTTACTTTTAGTCACATCTACCCGTTCTACTCCTCTTTTTTCTCAAGATCATATGGAAACCCATACCTTGCAATGTATTTTTCCTCTCCTTCATACTACACTATGGCGGTCTTCATAATTGGTGGATTGATGATTCTTGGAGCCTTCTTAATCCATCAGGTAGAAGGAAAAAAACGAAACAAAAAATGGCTTATATCGGGAATCACCCTTGCTATTCTTAATAATATTCTTTTACTGAAGCCGCTAGCCAACCGACCAATAGGTGCCTCCACAGCGTTCACCTATCTATCGGGGATTGTAACCAACACCCAATCGAATAGCTATTGGAAATTCACACAAACCACTGGAAGCTGGGAACTACTTTTTTTAATCAGTGCTTTTATCTCAGTTCTCTTCATCTCGATCATCCAAAACCGTTTCCGATTACGAATAATGGATGAGGGGTGGACACGAATGAGAGATTCAAGTATACTAAAAAGGGGCGTATGGGCTTTTGTAGGAGGATTCCTTCTCCTCTTTGGTGCGAGAATGGCTCGAGGATGTACTAGCGGTCACATCATCTCAGGGATGATGCAAGGAGCTATCAGTAGCACCATCTTCTGCATTACTATGTTTATAAGCTTTCTAGCCACAGGACACATCTTTTACAAAAGGAGATAGATTAATCGAAGTGATCCAACAAGAATATCGATATATCTTCTAACCTAATGACCTTTCCTGTCTATATTCAAAACCATCCTATATATTGAAGCATCGCTGTTTCCGTAGATTCTACATTGTAATTCATAACTGGTAAAGAAAGCCCCCATTCCATATTGAGATAAATGGTATTGGGGGCAACTTTTTATTCTATCTGTATGTTCTAATACTCCATTACAAAACTACTCTACGACAACACCTATTTCAGAAGCCGAAATCCATGAGATATTATCAATGGCTGCCAAACTCGTAAAACGGAAATATCTAGCTTTCGTACGATTAAACATGATACGTTGCTTCACTGGATTGTTCTCAATATTATCGAAACGATCTTTTTTGACCACCGTCCAATGATCTCCATCCATACTTACCTCAAATTGATATTGTGAACAGATACCACTCTTCGACCCATCTTGTCTTGGAATATAAGTTAGTCCTACTAAACTATGAACTTGCCCCATATCTACAGTCATAAAGTGCGGATGACCTTTTACCTTCTCACCCCATGGCGTATGCCACATCGTACGCACACTGCCATCAATAGCCTTTGATGCTTCATAATTTGGTTGTGCTTTGTCTGATGCAACCACTTTCCATCCAGAGGCACAAAGATCATATCGCTGACTCACCACTTCGCTCTTTTGCTGATCAGAGTTAATGGTCGCAATAGCTTTCACCTCTCCTCCTTTACACAAAGGGAAAGCACCACGATAGACCTTAGAACGAACCGTAGGCTCACTACCATCCACGGTGTAATAGACCTTAGTATCTTCGCCTCTCACATCAATTTTCACCATACCATCTTTATCTCTTGATATCTTTGGTGCATCCAAAATCTCAGGTGCAAGATATGCAGCCACCTCACTCAAAGTAGTAGTTACTCTCGACGAAGGAATATCAATACGAAGCTTACGTGTCGCTATCGTTTTAAAAACACAGATACGTTTATACCCAACAGTAGTTCCTTCATACAGTGTCTTCCATGAACCATGGTCATCATAAGAGACACTAAATCTCTCAACCCGCTGACCTAAATTGTAAATATCCTCTTGTAATACGAGGCGATTAAAACGCTTAGGTTGATCAAACATCATCTCAATACTCCCTTGCGATCCTTCACTCTGCCAAGCAGTATGCGTATCCCCATCCATCAGATGTTTCGCTTCATACCCCTTCATTGCTCCATTCACCTTAATTTCATCATTCGCATCCAACACATTATTTGCAAACGCATCATGAATATACGACCCAAGTTTTGCAAGGTAAGTCGAATCTTTAGCAGGGATCAATCCCTCTCTATTAGGTGTCACATTTAATAAGAAAACCGAATTACCTCCTACCGAACGATACCATACATCCAACAACTCCAAAGGACTCTTTACATATTGATTGTCGTCACGATAGAACCACCCGTGGCGTATCGAAGTGTTGGTCTCCGCAGGATACCAATGAAGATATTTCGCCCCCTTCAATTTATTTCGACTACCCAAATCATTCACCGTTGGACTTGCTACCGACTGTTTTTCATTGGTAGGAACCACACTAAATTCGCTATCTCTAGTCCTTCCCGCTTCATTGCCACACCAACGAACATCTGGTCCCTTAATTGCGATCACCGCCTTAGGCTGTAACTTACGGATCAAATCATACCAAGCATCATAGTTATACGTTTGGCTCGTGCCAGGCTTAGGATTGGCTCCATCAAACCATATCTCCGAAACCTCCCCATAGTTCGAACACACCTCATAAAGCTGTGTTAATAACACCGCATCATAATCTGTGACCCCATCATATGTAAACGTCGTTTCGTTATGTATTGGAGCACCAAAAGCAGGGATCGTCTCCTTACGAGCTGCCGATCCATTACCATACGTACCTCCCTCTCTTTCGATCTCCGAAAGATCGGCTGGAGAGACATAGATACCTAACTTTAATCCATGTCGATGACATGCATCAGCCACCTCTTTCAATACATCACCATGACCATCTTTCCATGGACTATGCTTCACAGAATGTGGCGTTGTTGCAGTAGGCCACAAACAGAACCCATCATGATGCTTCGCCGTCAACATCACCATCTTCATTCCTGCAGACTTAATGGTCTGTACCCACTGATCCGCATCCAATGCCGAAGGCGTAAAATCTTTAGGTGTCTCTTTGCCACTTCCCCACTCACGCCCTGTAAAGGTGTTAATACCGAAGTGAACAAAAGCGATAAATTCCAATCGTTGCCAATCATACTGTCTCTGGGAAGGCAACACATTCACCGATGCCTCTAGAAGTTCTTTTTCACTCAAATTGTCCCCCAGCTGAACGAAGTTTCTCGAATCAAGAACCTGCTTCTTGTGCGAGGTACCCCCACAAGATAGAAGTCCAAATACACATAGCCATCCCAACAATGGCTGAATCAATCGATGTGTCATACTTAATGTTTATAGTTGTTAGTTTACCCTCACAAGATAAGTACTATCATCTGAGCCTTAAAACATTTGAATATGTTTCACAGGATAAATATTAGAACTAAGAAGAAATACTAACAAAACAATATTACCTAGAAGTTATTATCGTAAATCGTTTAACCACCAACAAATAATTATGGTAATATCACCATTTCTATGCTACTCCTATAAAAACAGACTTTCAGCCTTCCATACCGTATTAGGCCGATTCCCAGCGCTTCGCACTGGGCTATTAACTGTAGCTCTTTCAGTGCATGATTATAGAATATACGGATTTACAGAACAACAAACATCACAAAATATTTATGAACGCTTATACTCCAAATACGATACACAATATCGAATAAGAGGACATATAACATCCCCTGAAAGGGGTACAGTTTATAGCCTAGGGGGCACCCCTAGGGTGGTGATTATTTCTTTATCAAGGGCTGAAAGTCCGTTCATTTCTACTAATATCACATAATTACTACGAGAATCCGTTACTTCATTTTGAACTAACCCCAGCGCCATTGGTTCTATCTGTGAAATAGAAAACAAGAGACGCTATTAGTAAAAACCTATGGAATTACCCTGCAGGGGATCGATGCGATCACCATTACCATTGAAATAGAAGTATCCTAAAGTGGCATACGATTTCATATGGTTGGGTTGCCTGACAATGCGGAAAAGGAGAGCCAACAACGTATTGAGGCGGCACTTCGATACCATGGGCTAAAGACTCAGGGGAAGAAGATCGTCATC
The DNA here is from genome assembly GCA_028377305.1 of Prolixibacteraceae bacterium. Classification (GTDB taxonomy): domain Bacteria; phylum Bacteroidota; class Bacteroidia; order Bacteroidales; family Prolixibacteraceae; genus Halosquirtibacter. Next base: position 66,418 of record JAONJW010000004.1, read on the forward strand.
AATATGGCTCCTGAAGATTTACGTAAAGAAGGCGCATCATATGATTTGCCTATCGCCATTGGCATTTTAGCCGCCTCAGTGTGGATATTAGCACCTTCGCTAGACAAGTACTATCATTATAGGAGAACTTACCTATTACCATCCAAGCACGTAAAGAGGGATTCGATGGATTCATTCTACCTCTAGAGAATACCCACGAAGCAGCAGTCGATAAACTCAATAACTACTGAGTAAAAAATCTTAAGAGGTGATTAATCGTATATGTAGCCACCAAGGACAGGAGTTTGGTCCTTCTACTACTCCTAAAAATAGACTTTCAATTTACCATCAAACCACACCATGAACCGAAAAGTTTTATCTCCCAAGATCTCCTTCTGTTGGGCTTTGGAATAGGCTTCCAACTCTTGGTAGTTATTACACTGACCAGAATAGGCATAATCAATATCTCGGGAGTGGATCTGAAACAGTGCCAAAGCAAATCCAACGGCAAATATAGTCAAGGTGAACTTATGGGCAGAGAATCTCACAAAACGTTGGCTCACCAATACCATGATATTAAATAGGATAACCCCTACCACAATCAGAAAGATATCGTAGTTATTCCACCACCAAATATCTCCAGTACCACCCGTATAGTGTTTCATGGGGAAAAAGAAGTTAACACCTCCCCAAGAAGCTGCTGGGGTAATCATATCTTCGGCAAGATGAAGAATATAAGCAGCGATCATCGCCATAAGAAGATGTCTATTCCGCCACAAAACATCGGAAAAGCTTCCAGCACTTCGTTTACAAAACTTAGACTCTAAACTAGACTTAAGAAGCACAGTCCCTCCACCAAACAGTATTGCTGCCAGTATACTGTGCATAAAAGCGTGGTGGGAGTACCAAAATTTGGCAGAGTATATGTCTCTTCCCGAATGGGATAGGTGAAAGAGCTTGCCCAGCGTTCCATCAAAATGGGACCATAAGCTAATAGCATCCACATCGGGAAGTGCTCCAGCAAAAGCAGCCAATACCATAATCAATAAACTCTCTTTCAACGACTTGTCAGAGAAAGCCACCGCCACCGTTCCAATGGCAACACCTGAGAGAGTATGGGTAAGGATATCCATATTATTTCGTTAGAATGTAAGTGATAGATACTTTGCATTGGATCAACGATTCCAATCCATGACAAATTTAGGAAAACATGCGATTATAATCATAATTCTTGCACTCCATTTTGAACCAACCCCAACGCCATTTGTTCTATCTGTGAAATAGAAAACAACAGACGATGTTAGTAAAGACCTATGGAAGTACCCTGCAGGGGATCGATGCCATCACCATTACCATTGAAGTAGAAGTATCACAAAGCGGTATACGATTCCATATGGTAGGGCTCCCCGACAATGCAGTCAAGGAGAGTCAACAACGTATTGAAGCAGCACTACGCTTCCATGGGCTCAAGATTCCGGGGAAGAAGATCGTCATCAATATGGCACCTGCCGACCTACGTAAGGAAGGAGCATCCTACGATCTACCTATCGCCATTGGAATTCTAGCCGCCTCTGAACAAATATTGGCTCCCTCTCTAGAGAAATATGTCATTATGGGAGAACTATCTTTAGATGGCTCTATTAAGCCCATAAAAGGAGTCCTCCCGATTGCTATTCAAGCACGCAAGGAGGGATTCGATGGGTTCATTCTACCTCTGGAGAATGCCCACGAAGCAGCAGTCGTTGACAAGCTCAATATCTATGGTGTAAAAAACCTTAAGGAGGTGATCGACCTACTCTCTGGAAAAAATATGTTGGAACCCACCATAATAGACACGCGTGCCGAATTTGAACAGAAGCAACATCTCTTTGACAACGACTTTTCGGATGTCAAAGGACAAGAGAGTGTCAAACGTGCCATGGAGATCGGAGCAGCAGGAGGTCACAATATTATTCTTATCGGTGCTCCTGGAGCAGGTAAAACCATGCTAGCCAAACGTATCAGCACCATACTTCCGCCCTTCACACTACAAGAAGCACTCGAAGCAACCAAGATACACTCTGTGGCAGGATCGCTAGACAAAGAGACCTCTCTGATGACCCAACGCCCCTTCCGTTCTCCGCACCACACCATCTCCGATGTGGCACTAGTGGGCGGGGGTGCCTATCCCCAACCCGGAGAGATATCACTCGCACATAACGGCGTCCTCTTCCTTGATGAGCTACCAGAATTCAAACGCACCGTCTTGGAGGTAATGCGACAACCGATGGAAGATAGAGATATCACCATCTCGCGTGCCAAAACATCCATCACCTATCCTTCCAACTTTATGTTGGTGGCATCCATGAACCCATGTCCTTGTGGCTACTATAACCACCCAACCAAGATGTGTAACTGCAACCCCGGCTCAGTGCAGAAATACCTCAATAAAATATCAGGCCCCCTACTCGACCGTATCGATATACACCTAGAGGTGGTGCCCGTACCTTTTGAGAAACTCGCCGAGATGAAAGAGGGCGAAAAAAGTGAAAAGATCAGAGAGAGAGTCATCGCAGCCAGAGCCATACAAACAGAGCGATTCAAAGAGGTGCCACATATACACTCCAATGCACAGATGACCTCCCGTATGCTAAGAGAATTCTGTCTCATCGACCCACAAGGAGCCAAGATACTCAAAGAGGCGATGAACCGGCTCTCACTATCTGCCAGAGCCTACGATCGTATCCTACGTGTCGGGAGAACTATCGCCGACCTCGATAGAAGCAAAAATATCTCCGCTACCCATATCGCCGAAGCCGTCACCTACCGTAGCCTCGACCGAGAATCATGGGGCCGATAAAAGACAAACTTTCATAATGTCCCACCTTAGTTAACGATATGTTATATAAACATCACACAAATATAAAATACATGCATTTATCATTATACTATCTCCCAAGCAACCAAACAACACAATTAGCTAAATACCAGTAAATTTAAACACTTTAACCTTTTCAATATTGCGAAACACAATCACATATGTTATATTTGAACTAAAATATAACATATTGACTTATGAAGCTAGAGAAGCCACCTAAAACAGGTAATTTAAATGATCTGCATGAGTCCTATATAAACAGGAAATATGCTGATTTCCTAAAAATAACGGATGAAAAATACCCTTATTGGGACGATCTAAAATATAAGAAAGGACTACCATTTGAAGATCCTTTAAAAGTGTGGTCACTGATAAAACTTCATCGAAGATTAAATTACCATGCATTGACCTTCGGACACACGGAATTCAATTTCTTTCTAACAGAGGATATACAAAGAAGTATTCATGAGTTCGATCTCAAACTAATAGGAGGTCTATATCAACACCCCATTACTCCGTATGATGAAATTGAATATCTGAAAAGCTCTATTTTGGAAGAAGCGATTGCAAGTTCACAAATGGAGGGAGCAGCAACCACAACTAAGGTTGCTATTGATATGTTAAAATCAGGAAGAGAACCAAGAGGGGAGTCAGAGCAGATGATCTTTAACAACCTTCGTGGTATTAACTTTATCAAAGAAGAATTAGACTCACCAATAGATTTTAAGTTCATTATCGAACTACATCAAATCATGACGGCCAATACAAAAGCGGAATATTGTAGTGGCAATTTTAGAAACGAACAGATCTATGTACAAGATTATATAGACGGTGAAATAGCACATACACCACCAACGTCAGACGAAGTTGAAAACTACATGGCAGATCTAGTGTCATTTGTAAATGAAGAAGACGACTTTATTCACCCTATTATCAAAGCCTCAATAATTCACTTCATTTTTGCATATATACATCCTTTTATGGATGGAAATGGTAGGACCGCTAGAGCTCTATTCTATTGGTATTTAATGAAAAAAGACTACTCTTTGATGAAAGCAATTTCTATCTCAAGAACTATTCTTGATTCACGAATCCAATACGACAAGGCATTTTTAAAAACTGAGTATGATGAAAATGATATGACTTATTTTATCAACTACTCAATTAAAACGTTAAAGCTCGCTTTTGAGAAACTTATTCATTACAGAGATAAAAAGAAAAAAGAACAAGAAGCAGCAGAATTGATCGCATACAAACTAATTAAAAAAGGACTAAGTACGCGTCAGGCTGACTTGGTTGCTTATCTATATACAGAAGAAGACCGTCATATCACCATGACCACGTTCGGGGATAAACATCAAATCGTTAGACAAACTGCTCGACGTGATCTTAATGAGCTTATAACTATTGGTCTTATTGAAGAGAAAAAGAGTGGACGTGAAATCTTCTTCACATTAAAATCACATAAAGCGGTAGAAAAGTATATCAAGAATTAATCCCCCTCCTTTGTGCTCCATTCTTAAGATTGTTTTCCACACCCGATACACTCCCTAGGGGTTTTACAGGGAAATAACAGTGAATCTACAGTGGATTAACAAAGACTTAATCCGTAGATAATCCGTCCATAATCTGTCCATAATCCGTCGGTTCTTCATGGTTTCACCATCCTTCCCCCATGGTTCCTCCATCGATTTAACGTTTTGGATGAAGGAACCATGAAGGAACGATAGATGAAAGGTGAAGTATGGACGGATTAGGGACGGATTAGAGACGGATTAGGGACGGATTAAGGCAGGGTTAGGTCAGGGTTAGGTCAAGGTTAAGGGATCGTAAAGCCCTCGCGGATTTTCTATTCGGGTTTTATTTACTAAATTAATAGTTAAATTAGTAGCTAAATTAGTAGCTAAATCAACAAAACATATACAGACACGTTAGCTGCAAGTTGGACAAGCCCAATGATTGATAATGAATACAAATACAGAATTAATAAAGTAATTGACCATATTGAAAAAAATTTGGACAATGACTTTTCATTGACGGAATTAGCAAAGGTTTCCAACTTTTCAAGATTTCATTTCAGCAGAATATTTAAAGGCATTACAGGTGAAACAGCATTTCAACTAATTCATCGACTACGACTGGAAAAAGCAGCATCGCTCTTGATTCACGGAAATGATTCAATCTCTGACATAGCTTTTAAGTGTGGATTTAAAAGTCTGCCTGTATTCTCAAAAAACTTCAAGTCTAATTTCAAAGAGTCTGCGACTTCATTCAAAAAGAAAAATAGCAATTTGAATAAAGTGAATAGCATAAAAAATAAAAGCATTGATACACCTTCCATTTACATTTGCAATCAAACGAAATCAATTAAATGGAAAGTAGATATGAAAAACAATGAAAGTATTGAAATAAAAGAATTACTAGATGTTCCCGTGATTTATTTGAGGCACATCGGACCTTATCAAGGAGATGCCGAATTATTTGAAAGATTGTTCAGTAAACTATTCGCTTGGGCTGGGCCAAAAGGACTTTTGGACAACGGAGATTTTCAAACAGCTATTGTTTACCATGACGATGTAAATGTTGCTGACAAAAGCAAATTAAGGACAAGTGTTTGTTTGACTGTGCCAGAGAATACTTCCGTTAATGGTGAAATCGGAAAAATGGTGCTCGAAAAAGGAAAGTATGTTGTTGCGAGATTTACAGTAAAAGCAGATGAATTTCAAAGTGCCTGGGATTGGTTAATGGGAAATTGGTTTCCAACAAGTGGATATCAACCTGACGACAGAGCTTGTTTTGAACTGTATCCAGAAGAACCTGAAAACGGAACTTTCAAAGTCGATATATGCGTACCCGTGAGAAAACTATAAATAAAAACCAGCAGCTAATAATGTATAACAGGGCCTGCTCATAAAATTTAGGCGGCAAAGAACTTGTTTATTTTCGCTGGACTATAAACAAGTTCTTCTCTTAATTAATTTAAGTTATCTTCTTCATTTATTTTCATTACCCCACTGCATATAAATAGCATAATGGGGGTGTAAGATGAACTCGGTCAAAAATTTCATAAAGTATAAGACATGGGAAAAGTTGATTTCGAAGAAGTTTGAGCTAACATACTTGAGTTAAGGTATTAGAGCTAATTGGTACTGGAGGGGGAGCGTATCCCTAATTTACAATCAATATTCGATGCTCCTACCGATTCTTTCTATATTGCCCCAAGGGCTTTTGTAATAGGGCTTCATCGCAAAATTGCCTGTATTGTAAGATACTGGTAGCGCCAAGATGAAATAATCAGTAAACCATTAGCTTTGATTTTTGGTTAGGTGAATAGGGGGGAATAGATTATCGACGACATGGAAAACTATTCTGTTTTTCCCGGTAGAAGAAAGAAGCGATTTGGTCGATGGGCGCGGTGGTAAGGCGGAGGAAAGTTGTTGGATCATTTTTTTTATTATCTTTGTGGCTGTATGACAAATAATTTATTCCATATCGCCTCACGCGCAGGGATGTCCGTATAAAGGACAGGATCCTACACATGCGTAATACTTCTACTCTCTAAGCGGTCATTATAATTCGCTTAGGGTATGGTGTGGTACCTGTCATTTTACCCATTTATTTTTCTAGTATATGTTTCCATCTCCCTCGAGTAGTTGGCTCGATGTGATTCATCGTATCTAGAGATTCAGTTTTATTTTCTGTAGCGCAAGAGAAAAGCAATAGGCTCTACAAGTTTATATTTCACGATTTGGATAGAATATATCATGACACAAAATAATAGATCATACAAAAACGGTTTTTTAGGATTTCGCTCAACATTAGAATTACCTTATGCTTCACGAAAGGCAGAGGGTTTTGATATCGGGCGGGTGATAGAGGAGCACAAACAGCGATATATTGTTGAAACGGAGACTGCGGTGGTAGAGGCAGAGGTGATTGGAAACCTAATGTATACTGCCACCTCAAGAGAGGATTTTCCAGCCGTAGGCGATTGGGTTGTTTTGATTCCCTATGAAGAAGGCAAGGCGATTATTCATGAGGTCCTGCCCCGTTTCAATACGCTTTCAAGAAAAGATCATCTAGTTGCAACCAATATTGATGGGGCATGTATTGTTACCTCACCCAATAGGGATTTTAGCATGGCACGTTTAGAACGATATGTTTCGCTATGTCATCAATCGGATATCATTCCATTTATTGTGGTTAATAAGATCGATTTGGTTTCGGATGAGGTTATAAACAACATACGCCAACAAATTGGTTCTTTGGCTCCTACCCTGTTTATAAGTTGTGTGGATAACATCGGTATCACATCGCTAAAGGCGTATTTCGAAACCACCAAGACCTATATTCTATTAGGCTCTTCTGGGGTAGGAAAGACCTCGATAATTAACACGATCTTGGGGACATCACAAGGAGCCACACAAGCCATCAGTGAGAAGGTGCAACGAGGAAAACATCAAACGACATCCCGTCACCTATTGGCACTACCCAATGGTAGTTATTTGATTGATAACCCTGGAGTGAGAGAAGTCGGGATGGCCGACCACAAAGAGGGGATCGAGCAGACGTTCGAGCAGATAGAGGATTTGTCGTCATCATGTCGCTATGGTGACTGTACCCACCAACATGAGAAAGGATGTTCAGTGTTGGCAGCTTTGTCGGATGGTTTGCTATCAGATGCTAGCTACCAGAATTATATCAAGCTTGTCAAAGAAGCAGCTCACTACGAATCGACCATGATGGAGCGAAAGAAGAAAGGAAAACAGATCAGCAAGTTGATCCGTAAGGTGAACAATAGATAAAATCACGATTATAAAAGAGAGGCGTTCTTAATGACGCCTCTCTCCTTTTCAATAGAGCACTACGGTGTTATAATATAGAGTCGAGTAGCGTTAATAGTTCAGGATTGGATGGTCTTGGTGCATCAGCAGAAACAATCTTTCCTTGAGGATCAATCAATATAAACCTTGGGATGGCTTGGATCTCATATGCTTTTCTGAAGAACTTGTCTTCATTAGCAAAGAGCTTTATTCCCGGAACTTCTCTCTTTGCTACCATCTCTCTCCACCAATCATGGGACTCTTTGGAGTCGACAGAGATGGTTACAAAGAGAATATTTTTTTCACTATATCTCTTCTCCACCTTTTGCAGGTAAGGGATCTGATATTTACAGGGGCTGCAGTTTGTGGAGGCAACATCTATATAGACATATTTTCCTTTTAGATCCTTCATGGAGGTGGTTCCTCCATCATAATTCTCATACCCCTCAAACATATAAGCAGGTTGACCTTTAGAAAGATCTACCTTCGCTGATAATATCCGTTGTTTCTTGACTTCTATGGGATGTAATATCGCTCTGTATGCTATATAGTCTAGATTCCACCTAACAACATTTAAGTAAAACTCGTTTCTAGATATTTTACATGCTTTGGAGTAGTATTCATCGAGAAATTGATCCATTAGCTCATTTGCCTTGTTCTGTTGATAAACTGAAAGTTTTTCGTAACTATTCTTGGATTGCCTCAACTCCTTTCGAGCATCCAATAGAATCTGGTTTTTCTTTATCAGTTTTTTTGGCAATCTGATATCGATGAATTCAGGGTCATTTATCTGCAATTTTATATCATCGCCACTTTGCACATATAATATGATTCTGCCTTTTTTGCTAGAAAGACGTAGGGCTACTTCATCGCTTCGAATAAAACGGATTGTATCTGTGTAGATTCCATTTGAATCTCTTCTTAAGATATGTGCTTTGCGTCTATTTATGCGACACTTGATGCGATCAAACGAGGTGTCGTTCGATTGGATGGTTAACAAGACGTAATCTTTGGAGTCGTTTACTCCACAAGAAACACACAGTAGGATAACCAATAGTAGTGTAAGTTGCTGTAATCTTTTCATGTTACAAATTAGTATGGTTAAAGACTAAGGTTATTAAGGTCAATCACTATGCCTTTGATTAATGTTAATCCCTATGCTATTGGCATGGGTTTTCACAAATCCGAAGCGTAACTAAGTTACGATGAATAACTTAAACCGACAAAACTATATTTCTATCAATTAATCCTTAACCAAACATTTTATGAAAGGCGTATAAGAAGGTTTGATTCTAACCTATTATTAAAACAAGCAAAAGGGGCCTCTATAGGCCCCTTTTGCTTGTTTTAACACTCCTAATTATACTGTAATCTATCCTGTTTACATGAAGCGTTAAATCTATAATATTGAATCTAATAATTTTACCAGCTCTGGATTGGATGGTCTGGGTGCATCAGCAGAAACGATTTTACCTTGTGGATCGATAAGAATAAAAGTTGGATATCCTCTAACTGCAAATGCTTTGGTAAAGCTCTTGTCCATATTTGCATATAGCTGAATTCCTCCTAGCTCTTTCTCTTTAACCATATCTCTCCACTTTTGGTAGGTTGATTTAGCATCGTAAGAGATGCTAACAAATTCGATGTTCTTGCCATGATATTTCTCTTCGATCTTCTTTAGATGTGGAATCTCTTTTTTACAAAATACACACCATGTTGCCCAGATATCGATGTATACATATTTTCCTTTTAGATCGTCTAACGAAGTCTTTCCTCCTTTATAGTTTTCTAAATCGATAAATTTAGGAGCAGGCTTCCCTTTAGCCAAATCTCCCTCTTCCATTCGATAGCTTCTAACTCTATTCTTTATGGGGTTTGTAATCAAAACTCGCGCATAGTTTTTCACCACTTTATTCGCATTTATCTTATATAAAGAATCAGCTTGTGTTTTGGCGATCTTATCTTTAAAGATATCTAAGTACTCTTTTGCCGAAGCGGTTCCTTTCTCAACATCCACCTCCTCTTTCAGACCTTCACGATAGGTTGTTGCACTGGTCAAAGCCTCGTTAAGTAGTTCGTTTTCTTTTACTAAGTCTTGAGAGAAGGTTAGGTTGGTATAATCATCATTTGGAACCTCAACCCTCACCTCTTTGTCTTTCTGTAGGTAAAGAAAAGTGAAATCATTGTTCCCAAACAACACCATGAGTCCTTCGTTCTCTTTCTCAAATCGAACGGTGTCAGAAAATATACCACGTTCGTTACGTGTTAATATCTTTGTGGGTTGCCCAATGACTTTCACTTGTAGAGAGTCAACTTTGGGATCTTTTACCTCCATGGTTAGAAGTGCATAGTCTCTTGGCGTTCTTTCAGTACAAGAAGCCAGAAAGATTATTAACATCAGAGATGAAAATTTAAGAAGTGTTTTCATTGCGGTAATCGTTTGTTCTGTCTGCGTTATGGAAGACAGGGGTTAGAATCATTTTCGCTTAAAAGTGGACAGACCTTTTTAATAAATATCTACTTGGATAGTCTATACCACCGAACACTTTAAGCTCTCAAAAAGATAAATTTCAAATTAAAAGCAAAGTACACAATTGAATTGCAATATAATACATATCCTGTTGTAAAACATCGCCATTCACATCATTATAACACTTCTTTTGTCGATTTAACATCATTGTATATTAGATTAAATTGGGAGGGAATAGTTGATACTGGTTATACAAAACAAACATTTCTCACTGATTATCAACAACTAAAGAGTTCATCTATTCCATTGTCCATACCAGATATTACACCTAGAGAGTCGAGGGAATGTACTTCGTCAACCGTTATGTCGAAGTAATCATATACATCTCTTAAGTGTCTAAGACTAAGAAGTTAGAGAGAACCGATTCATATGACAAACGGTTTATCTCCGCGAATTGCAGCCAGTAGTTAGAGACGTTGATTAACCGAGGATGGGAGAAAAAAGACTTGTCTGTTTCATCAGGGATATCTGGATTGCCAAGGAAGTGAAGAGAATGAAACAGATCGGCTGTCATACATGGCAACCGATCTGTATATTTTTATAGTTTGGACAAGCTACAGAACCGAATCAAGTAGCTCTATGATCTTTGAATCAGTGGCTTTAGGAGCTTTTGCAGTAACAATATTTCCTTGGGGGTCTATAAGAATAAAAGAAGGGAAAGAGTTGGTTGCATAGGCTTTAAGAAGGGATTGGTCTCCATTGGTAAAAAGGTGGTTAATCGAAAGTCTATCTTTCTTCACCATTTCTGCCCACTTATCATGGAATTTCTTTCTTGATATTGAGATATTTACAAACTCTATATTCTTATCATGATATCTCTTCTTTAGTTTTCTGATCGGTTTAATCTGACGTTTACAGGCACAGCAGGTTACTGATGACAGTTCAATCAACAGATATTTTCCTTTAAAATCATCCATTGAAGTCTTGCCCCCATTAATATTCTCATAATTGCTAAACTTAGGGGCAGGTTTTCCTGGAGCTAGATCACCTTCAGTGATACGATGATTCTGTATTTTTGCTTCTACGGGAAGTATTATCGCAACAGTGGCATTATTGGAGAATATCCTATTTGCAATTCTTTGATAGTTCGGATCTTTTGATATCAAGATTGCTTCCTTCTTGTACTTATTTAGAAACTGATCGACCTCTTCCTTTGCTTTTTGAATGGTCTCGATCTTGTTATACTTATCTCTGTTCTGCTTGAGCTCTTCATTCACTTTTGTAAATAGATTGTTCTCTTTCTCAAGATCTTTATCGAATGTTGCCATCGAGAGATCGTCTCCTTTTACATTCATCACCACACTTTTGTTCTTCTCTACATATACAAAGCGAATCATATTGCTCGAGAATAATAGGATTTGATCGCTACTCTTTTTCTTAAAGTGAATGGTATCACGAAATTCTCCTTGCGAGTTTCTCTTTAACACCTTCATCTTGCGCCCTACTTGCGCACGTATCTCCTTTATAGATGAGTCTTCTGTTTTAATGGTCAGTAATGCACAATCCTTCGGAGGCTTATTGTCACAAGACGACATAAATAGAGCTCCACATAAAAGCATCAGTAGTGTAAGTGTTTTCATCATAATTTTGTTTTTAGAGTTATTGGATCAATATTTGTTAAATAATAAATACTTATGTGAATATACATTAACACAACTACTAAAACAAATATATCTTTCTCTGCAAAGCCATCAATTCCAAATCAATTTTGTGAGGTCTCTAAACCGACTACATCGTACATTTTACACAAATTGAAGAGACTAGGGACGGTTCGATAAAAAAAAGTGAATATTTTGTAATTTTTAGAAAGTTCAACGTCTTATAGATAAAAGCATATTGTGATAGCATAAAAAACGACGATAGTGAATCATAAAAAGAAGGAGTCGCTCTTCTATGAAATATTAGAATCGAACGACGATAAGATAAAGCGGATATGTCACTACTACTACCGTGATCCCGAAGGGCGAAAGGATATCTACCAAGAGGTAATGACCAACATATGGAATAGTTTGGACCACTTCAGGGGAGATGCCGCAGTCAGCACATGGGTTTATCGTGTAACAGTGAATACCGCATTGACCCATGTACGAAAGGTCTCTAAGGAGAACCAGCTTTTTCTGAGAAAGGAACAAGAGAATCTATCGGAATTGATTCATCCAGAAGAGGAGTCTTGGCAACTAGAAGATTATATCACCCAGCTAGAGTGTGAGATCAACCAGTTGTCGATGATCGACAAAATGCTTATCACACTAATGTTAGAGAAACTATCGATGGAAGAGATCTCTAATATTGTGGGTATTGGGGTAAGCAATGTAAGAGTGAAGATCCATCGCATAAAAGAAACCCTACGTAAAAAGATGATATCATGAGTATATTTACACATAAATCGAATAACCTAGAGCACAATTTTATTGATAAGCTTAAAAAGACTGACCGTAAACACTCTATTATAATAAAGATTGTGTCGGTTATCTTTACACTAAATTCTGTAGTATTTATACAGTACACTTATCAGCATGTCTCCGATGGGATTCAAATGGAAGATATTTCCTCTTTTATGCTAATGATCGCTACGGTTTTTGGAATCTTATTAATATGGGATACATTCCAAAAGTTTCGTCAAATTGATTATGGACAGTCCACCATCTTATTGATGAAGGCATGTGTCGATAGACACCGGTTTGCCTCAAGAAAACAGATTTACCTTTTAGTAGGGATGGTTATTCCGCTATTAATCTTTAGCAGTTTAATCTATAAAAACACGGGATCCTCTTCGTCGTTGATATCGTTTCTCACAGGAGCTGCCATAGGCTCTATGGTAGCGATGTTTATATGGAATAGAGACTCTAAACCATTAAGAGAGCATGCAAAGAAGGTGCTCAACGAATTAGAAGCTTAGCGTATAAAATAATTGATAGGAAATGATTAACATACATCTTTATCAAAAATAATTTATCAATCCCATCAGAATATGAATAAACAAAATACGGATGCATGGAGTGACTACGGCACTTTTATGTCCCAATTAAAGAGATCAGATAAAAGGCAAAGACAGATGTTCGGGTCCTTAACGATTGTTTTTACCCTCTTCTTTCTTGCAAAGGTTATTGAAGCCGTCGATATTCTACTGCAGGGGGTCAATGAAACCAATGTATGGATACTATTAGAGGTTCTTACTTTTGTTATCATCCTCTATCCCTTTCGAAGAATATACCTTCAATTTAAGAATGTGGATTATGGGGTGCCAACCACGATAATGCTCCAAAGGACTATACGCCGATATAAACATGTGAGAGTGGGAGACTTTCTTTTAGCAGGGCTTTTTATTGTGACCAAAATCTCTTCTATGGTTATCAACCATAATTTGAATGCATCTCCCTTTATGATGGGACTCTTTATAATCGTATGTTGTA
>JAONJW010000040.1 GCA_028377305.1 Prolixibacteraceae bacterium
AGGCGGTTTCTTATTATATAAAAAATCAAAAATTAGAATAAAGAAGGAGGCATACCTGCCTTTTGGCATTTTGAATCTTTCATTAAGTGTAGGAAATTATGAAAATTACCAGAGAAAACATTGATGATTTGAATGCTGTTGTCAGGCTGACAGTTGAAAAAAACGATTATGAGGCAACGGTAAACGAGACTCTTAAAGAATACCGTAAAAAGGCTCAAATGCCTGGTTTCCGTCAAGGAAAAGTTCCTGCAGGTATGGTGAAGAAGATGTACGGTCAATCTGTACTAGCAGAAGAGGTAAATAAAGTAATTTCAAAATCTTTAACTGATTTTATCAAGAACGAAAAGCTTGATATTCTTGGTGAGCCTCTTCCGAATGATGAAGAAACAAAAAGTATTGACTGGGCAAAAGACACAGATTTCGAATTCGTATTTGATATTGCTGTCACACCAGAAATCAATATCACTCTAGATAAGAGAAGCAAACTTCCTTTTTATACAATCAAAGTGGATGAGCAAGCTATCGACAATCAAGTAGAAGCTTTTGCTAACCGTTTTGGTGAGAACCAACCTGCTGATAAAATTGAAGAGAAAGAGACTATCAAAGGAACTTTCGTTCAAGTGGACGCAGAAGGAAATGAAGTAGCTGAAGGTATCAAAGTTGAGGATGTAACAGTTGCTGTTGATATGATCCAAAACGAAGAGGTGAAAACTTCTTTCATCGGCGCTACTAAAGAGTTTGAAACAGTTCTTAATCCTAAGGCTTGTTTTACTAATGCAGCTCAAATGTTCAAAGTGGAAGATGCTGAGGCACTGGATACAACGTTCAAGTTTACTGCAAGTGAAGTGATGACTTTTGTGGCTCACGAAGTAAACCAGGAGTTGTTCAAAAAGATCTACGGAGAAGAGACTGAAATCAATACCGTTGAGGCATTCCGTGCGAAAGTAAAAGAAGAAATCGAAGCTAGCTATGTTTACTCAAGCAAGTATCGTTTTGGATTGGATGCTCGTGAATCATTGATTAAGAAATCAAAATTTGATCTTCCGGCTGCATTCTTGAAGCGTTGGATCGTAATGACTAACAATGAGCTTACTACTGAGAAAGTAGAAGCGGAGTGGAGTAACTACGAAGAAGGGTTCAAGTGGGAGCTTATCAAGAACAAGATCGTACGTGAGAACGAAATCAAAGTAGAGAACCAAGAGGTTGTTGAGCTTGCAAAAGAAGCTGCATTGATGCAATTCCGCCAATATGGTATGTTCGACGTTAAAGATGAGTACCTAGAGCAATATGCTGGTTCAATCCTTGAAAACGAGCAAGAGCGTACACGTTTTGCTGATCGTAAACTAGAAGAGAAAGTTTATGACCTTATTCTAGAAAAAGTAAATGTAGAAGAGAAAGCAGTAGAACAAAAAGAGTTTGATGCTTTATTCGAAAACTAATCCTAGAATAGGAAACATTCTATAAGATTATTAACTTTGTAGTAGACCATATTTGTGGTCTCTACAAAGTTTTTTTGTTTTAAACATATAGGTATGGGTTACAACAACGATGAATTCCGCAAATTTGCGAAGGGACATATGGGCATTAGCAGTATGAACCTGCATCGATTTGAATCGATTAGTGCGAACTATATTTCTCCAACAATTATTGAAGAGAGACAGATGAATGTGGCATCTATGGATGTTTTCTCTCGATTAATGATGGACCGTATTATATTCTTGGGTGTTCCTATCGACGATCATGTGGCAAACATTATTCAAGCACAGCTTCTGTTCTTGGAGTCTGCTGATCCAGGGAAAGATATCCAGATCTATTTTAACTCTCCAGGAGGATCCGTATATGCAGGTCTTGGAATCTATGATACGATGCAGTATATCAACTGTGATGTGGCAACGATTTGTACTGGAATGGCAGCATCTATGGCGGCAGTATTGTTGTGTGCAGGAGCAGAAGGCAAGCGTTCCGCTTTGACTCATTCACGTGTCATGATTCACCAACCATTGGGAGGTGCGCAAGGTCAAGCTTCTGATATAGAAATTACTACACGAGAGATTCTAAAGTTGAAGAGTGAATTGTATCAAATCATCGCAGATCATTCAAAACAGCCATTTGATAAAGTTGCTGCTGATTCTGATAGAGACTATTGGATGACTTCTACAGAAGCACTAGAGTATGGTATGATTGATACCATTTTAAAGAGATAAAATAATATTCAAACCAGATAGAGAGAAGAGAAATCATTAATGTTGTTCTCTTCTCATTTTTTAATAGGAAGGATAGGAGAACTTTATGGATAGGTGTTCTTTTTGTGGTCGCCCTAAGTCGGAAGTGAATTTACTTATCGCTGGAGTGGATGGACACATATGTGATAGCTGCATTGAACAAGCACATACAATTATTGCAGAAGAGTTTAAAGGTTCGAATAAGTTTGATCTCGCTACGATTGACTTAAAAAAGCCTAAAGAGATTAAAGCGAAACTGGATCAGTATGTGATTGGACAAGACGAAGCAAAGAAAATATTATCTGTTGCAGTTTATAATCATTATAAACGTCTAGGTCAACCTGCAATGGATGAGGATGAGGTTGAGATTGAGAAGTCTAACATCATGCTTGTAGGTCCTACTGGGACAGGTAAAACATTGCTTGCTCGTACGATTGCTCGAATGTTGAATGTTCCTTTTACTATTGTGGATGCCACAGTGTTAACTGAGGCCGGATATGTAGGAGAGGATATTGAAAGTTTGTTAACACGTCTACTTCAAGCGGCCGACTACGATGTCGAAGCAGCGGAACGAGGTATTGTGTTTATTGATGAGATTGATAAGATTGCAAGGAAAGGAGACAATCCTTCTATCACTCGTGACGTGTCAGGAGAAGGTGTACAGCAAGGCCTTTTAAAACTTTTAGAAGGTTCGATTGTAAATGTACCACCACAAGGAGGTCGAAAACATCCAGACCAGAAGATGATCCCTGTAAACACAAAGAATATTTTATTCATATGTGGAGGTGCTTTTGATGGCATCGAAAGAAAGATATCTCAACGTCTTAATGCTCAGGTGGTTGGGTATAATGCAAGTCGTGCATCGGATAAGTTAGATAGAGAGAATATGTTGCAGTATGTAGCACCACAAGATTTGAAGTCTTTTGGATTGATTCCTGAGATCATTGGTCGTCTACCGGTACTCTCTTTCTTGAATCCTCTAGATCGTAATGCTTTACGCAATATCTTGACAGAGCCAAAGAATGCACTGATTAAGCAGTATGTGAAGCTATTAAAGATGGATGGAATGGAACTGTCTTTCACAGCTGGCGCATTAGATGAGATCGTAGATATTGCTATGAAGTATAAGCTTGGTGCACGTGGACTAAGAGGTATCTGTGAGACCATTATGGTTGATGCTATGTTTGATATCCCTTCAGGTAGTGATACAAAAGTGAAAATAGACAAAGCATATTGCCAGAAACATCTTAATAATTTCCACACTAGAGTGTAAATTAATACCATTACATATCTAACCTTTGAGGTACATGGATATGGTTATAATATAATTAAAAAGGAGGATATTCTGTTAGATCAGATATCCTCTTTTTTTGTCTCTATCTTTGGGTATAGCTATTATCATAAAATATAATTCTATGCAGTTACACTACACTTATATTCTTTGAAATGGATGTTTGATAATCATATTCCTTACTAATATGCCGAATATGATGTATGTTAGACATCGAAGCATATGGATTATTAACATATTTTATTATTATTGTACTCTAGAATTAGATGAGCAAATTTTTATGAAGAGAGAAGATTTAAGTGTAGGTGTTGTTGTGAGCACATACAATAAATCGGCATTTTTAGATTTGGTACTTATGGGGCTATCACAGCAGACCTATAGGAACTTTACGGTCTATATCGCTGATGATGGGTCAACAGATAATACTTCAGATATTATCGCAAAAGGTCAAAAAAATTATGGTTTAAACCTTGTACATGTATGGCATGAAGATCGTGGATTCCAAAAGTGTTTGATCCTGAACAAGGCAATAGCAAGAGTGATTGAACCGTATGTTATTTTCCTTGATGGGGATGTGATACCACAAAGTGAGTTTGTTGAATTCCATGTAAAGAAAGCCCAAAAGGGTAGGTATATTTCTAGTGGGGCTATTCACCTTAAAGAGAAAGCCGCGAGTAATATATTAGCAGGTGGTTTTAATAATGAAGCGTTATTTGGGTACAGTCAATTGAAGTCGCTGGGACAGCCATTTAGCAAGAACTATTTAAAACTAAATAATAGTCTATTGGTTTCCCAACTTCTAAATACCCTGTTTTTCTTTAATAAAGCGACGTTTAATGGTAATAATAGTTCCTGTTGGCACGATGATCTGATGAAGGTTGGTGGGTTCAATACGGCCATGGGATATGGAGCAGAAGATCGAGAGTTAGGTACTCGTTTAGAGAATAATGGAATTAAAGGTATACAGTGTCGCTACCTGATCACTGGTCTACATATGTTCCATACACGTCCTTATAAGAGTCAAGAGGTTATTGCAGAAAATCGTAAGATATGGGATCGAACTAAAAAGGAGAAGATCAAATCCATTGAGTTTGATTGTAAGTCTTTTATGGAGGAACCCATAAATAGTCCTGAGAGAGAACCTCAGTTGGTGGATTAGACCTTAAAAAAGTAATAGGATGTTCGTACGTGATGAACATCCTATTACTTTATATCTTAATTCCTTATAAGTTACATCGAGTCTATAGGTAACCGTAGGTATTATATCTCTTTTCTGATTTTCTTTGCTATCTCCACAAACTCCGCTGATGAGAGTTTAAGTTTAGGGTTAGAGAAGTTTACATCTTTTTCAGAATTCATCGGAATTAGATGAATGTGTGTATGAGGAACTTCAAGACCTAGAACGATATTTGCCACCTTTGTGCATGGCATCGCCTTCTTTAGTCCTATTGCCACTTTGTGTGCAAACTTTTGAAGATCAGCATACTCATCATGATTCATATCAAAGATGTAGTCGACCTCTTTTTTGGGAACCACCAAAAGGTGCCCTTTGGTAAGGGGCGCAATATCTAAGAAAGCATAATGCTTATCATCTTCAGCAATCTTGTAAGAGGGGATCTCTCCAAGAATAATTTTTGTGAATATGGTTGCCATGGATTAGGTTGATTGGATGAAACTAAATTGAGATCTCGATAATTTCGAAAGGTATCACTCCACTAGGAACTTTGATATCCACCTTATCTCCAACTTTTTTCCCAAGAAGACCTTTAGCAATAGGAGTACTAACGGCAATCTTAGCCTCTTTAAGGTTTGCTTCAGTCTCTGAAACAAGAGTATATTCCATTATTGCATTATTCTTACAGTTTTTAATCTTCACCTTGTTTAGGATCTGAACTGTAAAAGTGTCAATTTTAGATTCGTCAATAATACGGGCGTTGGCGATTTGTCCTTGAACAATCGAAATTTTTGCTTCCAACATTCCTTGTGCGTCTTTTGCTGCATCGTATTCTGCGTTCTCTGAGATATCTCCTTTTTCGATCGCTTCACCGATTTCGTTAGAGATACGAGGGCGCTCAACGGTCATTAAATGGTCGAGTTCTTTCCTAAGCTTTTTTAGGCCCTCTTTGGTCATGTAGCTTACATTTGCCATAGTAAATCTATTTTAGTGTTCTTGGATCAATCGACTGCTTGATCTAAGAATTAAAGTTTTTAAATTGAGTGATATATAAAAAAAGAAAAAGAATCTT
Source organism: Prolixibacteraceae bacterium (assembly GCA_028377305.1). Classification (GTDB taxonomy): domain Bacteria; phylum Bacteroidota; class Bacteroidia; order Bacteroidales; family Prolixibacteraceae; genus Halosquirtibacter. The sequence goes on from JAONJW010000040.1 coordinate 5,760, forward strand.
GACACTTTTGGAAAAGGTCAAAACTCTTTTAAAGACAAAACAAAATTAGCAATATTTTTTATTGCACCCCCATGCTTTGTCCTTAAAAAAAAGAAATAAAGAAGTTTTATTGCTTAGGAGTATTTACGATTCAAAACAGCTTCTGCAATAATGGCTTGTTTTAAGTCGAACTTTATTTTTTTCTTCGTTTTATCCACCTTCGACTTTATTTGCATATTATTTTGTTCTTTCTTAGGTGTTGTCTCTGTTGTTATTTTTTCCCACTTAGAACCTTGTATCGAAGCTTTTTTCTGCTCAAACGTTTGAATTGGTTTTTGAGGCATCTCTTTTTTCATTTCTACAAACGCTTCTTGAGGATTGAATTCTGCCTCTTCAGTTTCTGTATAACGATCATAAAATTCCTCTTCATCCTCCTGGAATCTATTCTGCTCAATCGAATGATTCGCGCTATTTCTAATTCTATCAAACACTTCATCCTCTTCTCGCTGAGGCTTTGTGACCTTCTTTCCTTCCTTCTTCTTTTTGTTTCCTACTCTTGAGAAAATAAAGATTGCGACAAATAAAAGAATCTTTAGAATCGTAGGTATCTCTGCTTTGATGACTTCGTTCGTATGTGTAGTTATGTCTATCATTTTTAGTAACTTTGCTAAGATTATGGTTAAAAATAAGAAAATGAAACGAATATTCATATATTCTATACATATCTTTCTTTTGTTATTGGTTTCTTGTACTGGTAGTTCTTATGAATCTAATATCCCTGATGTGAGGTTTAGGGTGCAGATAGATCTAAGAGATGATGACTTTCTAAGAGCAATAGGTAACTATAGAGTATATGATTATGGAGGGTATAAGGGGTTGATTATATATAATTTGGATGGAAATACATTCTATGCCTACGATTTGGCTTGTACCCACAATAATGGTGCACATATCCTTACTCCTCAAAAGCAAGGATCGGAGCCGACCATCAAGTGTGAAACCTGTGGATCTATATTTAACTTGATAGATGCAGGAGCTCCGATAAAAGCCCCAGCAGTCTATCCACTTCGAAACTACTCTTGTACACGAAGTACTTTGACGATTTGGGTGTCGAATTAAATCACTTCCACACCAGCCTTTTTCAGTAGCTTCAGTCCAACATCTTTGAGTTTATATTTCTGAATCTTTCCACTGGCAGTCATAGGGTAAGTATCCACAAAAAATATATATTTAGGAATCTTAAATCGCGCAATCTTACCTCGACAGTACTCATGCACATCTGCTTCAGTAAGCAGTTGTCCAGCTTTTATCTTGATGAAAGCACCAATGGACTCTCCATATTTATTACTGGGGATGCCCACTACTTCGACACACTCTACTGCTGGATGTTCATGTATAAAATTTTCTATCTCACGAGGGTAGACATTTTCTCCGCCTCTAATAATCATATCCTTGATTCGTCCGGTAATCTTTAGATAGCCATTGTCATCCATTACACCTAAATCACCAGAGTGTAGCCACCCCTCTTTGTCGATGGCTTTTTTGGTTGCTTCCGCATTCTTATAGTAGCCTTTCATTACATTGTATCCTCTACAACAAACTTCCCCTTGTCTATTGGATGCTAAGGTCTCACCGGATTCAGGATCAACAATTTTAACCTCTACATTGGGAAGTGCCTTACCTACAGTCGTTGCTCTGATCTCAGGATCGTCATGAATGGTTGTTGCAGTCATTCCCGGAGAGCTCTCTGTTAAGCCGTAAACAATGATAATATTTTTCATATTCATCTTGTCCATCACCTGCTTCATGGTCTCTATAGGGCAGAGTGCTCCTGCCATGATGCCCGTTTTTAGACTACTCACATCAAACTGATCGAACATCGGATGGTTTAGTTCTGCAATAAACATGGTGGGTACGCCATAGAGTGCAGTACATTTCTCTTTTTGGATCGATGCCAATACATGGATGGGATCAAAGTTTTCTGTCATCACCATGGTGCCTCCGTGGGTAATAATGGCACAGAGAGCAAGAACGCATCCAAAACAGTGAAACATTGGAACACAAGTGAGGAGCTTTTCTTCCGAAGTATATTCCATACATTGCCCCACCGTATATCCATTATTCAGAATATTGTAGTGAGAAAGCATCACTCCTTTTGGGAAGCCTGTTGTTCCCGAGGTGTATTGCATGTTCACTGTGTCATGACAGTCAAACTGCTTCTGCACCTCTGTTAGTTTCTCTACAGGCTGTTGACTACCTAGAAGCATCAGCTCAAAAGTGGAATACATCCCTCTATACTTCTCTGGGTTGATGAGTACAACATTCTTTAGTTTGGGAAACTTGTAGGATTTAAGCTGTCCTCTTTGGTGTTGTTTCAGTTCAGGAACTAGATCATAAACCATCGAGATATAGTCGCTATCACGATATGAGTCGATAATAGCAAGGGTATGTAGATCTGAATTCTCCACCAAATAGGCTAGCTCATGAGACTTGTAATTGGTATTGACCGTGACCAGAACAACTCCAATCTTAGCTGTTGCGAACATAAAGGTAATCCAGTCGGGAACATTATTTGCCCAGATACCTAACTTATCTCCAGGCTTCATACCAACCTCCATTAACCCTAAGGCTAGATTATTCACTCGTTCATCAAACTCTTGATAGGTAAATCGAAGGTTGCGGTCGCTGTAGACAAGAAATTCTTTATTAGGGAATTTAGATACTTGCTCTTCAAGCACCTGACCCAAAGTTTTTTCAAATAATTCCATAAGAAAGTTGCTTAATAGGGAGTGTAAATATTTGCCAATACTTTTGCACCGTCAGCTTCTGTCGTCGAGATACGGTGCTCTACAATCGAGTCATAGTACATACTCTCGCCTTGCTCTAGATGGTAAATATCTTTTCCATATTCAATATCGATACTTCCTTCTAGAACATAAATAAACTCTTCTCCTTCGTGAGAAGATTTTTGATATCCACAATTTTGCCCCTGCTCTAGATGAATAAGAAAAGGCTCCATATGACGACTTGCCTTATTGTAGGCCAATGGCATATAGTCCACCTTATGGTTATCATAAACAGGATGCATGGAGATATGATCATGTTGACTATTATCTCCTTTGCGATGAACCACTGGACCAATATTCTTTGCATCATCTATAAAGGTCCCAACACGTACTCCCAAAGCTCTGGAGATGCGGATGAGTGTTGATATGGATGGAATATGTTTGTCCGATTCGATCTTCTCTAGATGTGAAAGAGCCAATTGGCCTCTTTCACAAAGTGTTGCTTTGTCAATTTGTAGCGTCTCACGCAATGTCATGATTCGTTGACCAATGCTGGATTTACTCATTTGTTATTTATTATAGTTTGATACAGAATATGTAAAAATATAAGTAAAAGTGATAAAAAAGGGAGGTTTTAATGAAAATATGTAAGGTGTTTTCATTAAATGATCTTTTAATTAATAATTATAAAATGAATAACAAGTTCTTTGTTGCTTGGTTTTTATGCACAAGCTCTCTATATAAGTGCTTTTTATGAATAATAGAACCTTTTGTTATTCATCCCGTTATAATGCAAAAGGGATATTAAAAACACTTTTATGGATTATCGGGTTTATGCCATAGCACTCTCTATGTTGCCGAAGGTGAACCACCAAGTTGTCGATCGATTAATTACATTTTGTGGGGATCTCTCTTCTGTTTTTTTGGAACGACCAGCCGTACTAGAAAGAGAGGTTGGTATTTCACGTCAATTGGTGGGTATGATTTTATCATCAGATATCCTTACCAAAGCGGAGAAGGAGCTCGTGAGAATGGAAAAGTACGATATACAATGTGTATTTTATAAGGATCCAAACTATCCATCTAAGTTATTGGAGATCCCCGATTTTCCAGTCATGTTATATTACCAAGGGAATCTTCCTGACATGATTCGCCATTCTCTATCTATTATCGGCACTCGAGGTGCAACTAACTATGGGATACGGTGGGTCGATACGTTTGTAAAGTCTCTATCTGAGAAATTCGATAACCTAGATATCTTAAGTGGTCTTGCTTATGGTATCGATTACGAAGCACATAAAAAGTCTTTGGAGTATGGCATTCCTACTTATGCCATTTTAGGGCATGGACTTCATACCATCTATCCGTCTGCCCACTATCGGATCTCACAAGATATATTGGCTTCCGGTGGGGGGCTTATCACTGAATTTACTACCGCTCATACCATTCGTCCACAGAATTTTCTGCAGCGTAATAGGATCGTGGCAGGACTTTCTGACGCAACCATCGTGGTGGAATCTAAAGTCAAAGGAGGGGCCATACATACAGCCAATGTGGCCTTCTCTTATGATCGAGAGGTGTTTGCTTTACCTGGTAGCGTGCAACATCTCACGTCGGCAGGATGTCATCGTCTCATCAAACAGCAAGTGGCCTCGATGATTGAGTCCGATGAAGATCTGTTGCGTATAATGCAGTGGGATCCCACAAAAGACACTACAGTATCAGACACACCTGTATTCCATCTCGATTTAGACGAAGTAGCATTATCTCTGCTTTCTCTTATCAAGAGTTATCATCGTGTATCGATTGATGAACTGGTATCCAAAACGGAGATTGATATTGCCAAACTCTCTTCTCTACTGACCCAATTGGAGTTTATGGGACAGATAGAAGCTCTTCCCGGAAAGTATTACCGTTCTATTTAGCGTAGATATTTCGCATATGTCTGAAAAGTAAACTATTTTTGTCGGATGAGATTGGAGTAAGAATCCGTTTCAATGAATAGAAGTGTCAATTATATATAAAAACAATATAGATGAAATCATTCCAAGAGCTTGGAGTCAGTAAATCAATACTAAAGGCGTTAGATGAGATAGGGTTTGAACATCCCACCCCAATTCAAGAGAAGGCGATTCCAGCAGTGAAAAGTGGACAAGATGTATTAGGAATTGCACAAACAGGTACAGGTAAAACTGCTGCTTATTTGATGCCTATATTTGGCAAATTGGTGAAAGCTGAAGGTGTTGACCCTCGTGCCATCGTTTTAGTTCCTACACGTGAACTATCGATGCAGGTTGGAGAAGATATTGAAGAGCTATTAACCTACTCTAACCTACGTTATGCCTCTGTGTTTGGTGGTGTTGGATGGACCAAGCATGCGGAATTGATTGAACCAGGTATTGATGTCTTGGTGGCAACGCCAGGACGTCTTTGGGATCTTTATAGGGCTGGTGCAGTATCCTTTAAGAAGGTAAAGACATTGGTGATTGATGAGGCTGATAGAATGCTTGACATGGGTTTTATGCCACAAATACGAAAATTCTTAGAAGTTCTTCCTGTAAAAAGACAGAACCTTCTGTTTTCAGCTACTTTTCCTGAAAAGGTAGAAGAGATGAGCCATGAATTTTTAGATTTTCCTATTCGTGTCGAAGTGGCACCTAGTGCTACTCCTGCAGAGAAGGTGTCACAGTATTATGTGCCAGTACAGAACTATCGCACGAAACTAAATCTTGTTTCACACCTTCTAAAGGACGAAGAGACCTTTAAACGTGTTCTTGTCTTCTGTAAGACAAAAGAGGTCGCAGAGGGCGTCTTTAAGGTCATTAAACGTAAATCAGAAGGAGAGGTAAAGGTATTGCATTCCAATAAAGGACAATCGTCTCGTATCAATGCGATCAATGCTTTTAAAAATGGAGAGGTTCGTATTTTGATCTCTACTGATGTCTCTGCTCGTGGTATCGATGTTTCACAAATATCACATGTGATTAACTTCGATATGCCTCAAGATTATGAGGACTATGTACATCGTATTGGACGTACTGCACGTGCCAATGAGAAGGGAACGTCGATAAGTTTTATTGCTGAAGACGAACTGTTCCACAAGGATCGTATCGAGGAGCTGATGCGTGCCGATATCGAAGAGATGCCAATGCCATCGGAGGTGGAGATTATCCCTATCTCGAAGAAAGAAAAATTGGCACAATTAAGAGAGATCGATAAGCAGAAGAGAGAAAATGATCCAGATTTTAAAGGAGCATTTCATGAGAAGAAAAAACGAGAGCCTCGTAAACACCCTACCTCTTTCAATCCAAAGAGCATGAAATTACGTAAAGGGCGTAAAGATGGAAACAATAAAAAACGATAGTTTATATATTGTAATTATACCAATTGAATCATGATTCAATTGGTGTAAATTTAGGAGATAGAACTTATGGCATGGAGTAAAAAACGTACGGTTTCAGTTGCCGGTATTGTTTCGATCATTGGAAACATACTGCTTTTCGGGATAAAGTATTGGGCTGGCATTGTAACTGGATCGATAGCTATCATCGCAGATGCATGGCACACCCTGTCCGATTCTATAAGTTCTATTTTTGTTATCATAGGAGCAAGAGTTGCTTCGAAACCTGCCGATGAAGAGCATCCATTTGGTCATGGTCGCTTTGAGCATATCACCTCTATTATTATTGGGATGATGTTGGCTGCCATCGGTTTTGAGTTCTTAATATCTTCCATTCAAAAACTCAATGGTGGTGGAGAGACAGAGTATGGAATTATTGCCAAAGTGGTTACGGTGGTTTCGATCGTTGGAAAAGAACTCATGGCACAATTGTCTTTCTTCTTAGGAAAGAAAGTAAATTCTCGTATGTTGAGAGCAGATGGATGGCACCATCGAAGCGATGCCCTAACATCAATCATTATCCTTGTCGGAATATTCTTCTCCGGCTACTTCTGGTGGATGGATGGCGCATTGGGAATATTGGTTTCCTTGATGATATTTTATACCAGCTATGAGATCATAAAAGAAGAAACCGACGCTCTTTTGGGAAAAGATGCCGATGAAGATTTAATCCGAAAGATCAAGGTGATTGCTGCAGAAGAGACAAAAAGAGAGGTGTTTATGCACCACTTTCATATTCATCAATATGGAGATCATACAGAGATCACCTGCCATATTAAACTTCCGGCTAACTCTAGCCTATTTTATACCCATAAGGTATGCTCAAAGATTGAACATCGTGTAGACGAAGATCTGAATATGCAGATGACCATTCATCCCGAGCCGATGGAACAAGGCGAATACGATTGGTTATAAACCAAAATATCTTCTGTCTGTAACATCTTAGAATAGTTAAACAACCACTTTTTGTAGTAGTGGTTATATATCATAGGGACTGTTCTTTAAAACGGCATCTGCTCTTTTATTTCAACCTGCACGGAAGGTGCTAAACTTTCTAGCCTAGGGATTGGTTATTTCCCCAACCTATAAAGGCTGAAAGTCCGCCTCTTTTCATTCCATTTGTCATAGTGAATCATCATAGATAGTCGAACCGTCAACCCTTCTCTTCTATGATTATCCTCTACCTAGGCTTAAAAGTTTAGTCTAGAAAGTGACAACTCTAAAGGGTATTTGTTGTCTCCGTCACTTTTTAAATAAATAACAGAGCGATGTTATGATTTTTAAAATATGACATAGTAGACTTCTCGTCATTAGTTTATAGGGGGCAACTAGGGGAATACACCCTACTTTCCTGCACCATGATAGGAAATATGTTCGAACATCTTTCGAAGTTTATTCACCCATTTCCTTTATTGGATGAATGAACTTCGAAGCATCTTCGAGATAAATTCGAATGAAGTGGCAGGAAAACCCGAAGGAATCCCCTTTTATTCCCCTGTGATCGTAGAGCTATTGTAGGACTCTATAAATGGTATCCCTCTGAAAAATGAGGTGTGTATATTGATCTGAACTTCTACAAGATACTACTCCATTGGATACTTATTTAATGATAATTCTCCTTCAGACAATACGGCATACGAGAACGTCTGGATCCACTCCCCAAGTATCACTAAACGTGCGGTATCGTTGAGTGAATAGTCTACATAAACATGACGGTGACCAAATATGTAGTAGTTGATAGGAGTAGTCTTAACATGTTCTATTGCAAACTGTAGCTGTTCTTCTCTATTAGGAGTTGCAATAAATTGTGCAGACTCATCGGGATGAGAAAGACGACTGTGTCTAGACCACTTATTGGCAATATAGAATGCGATGTCAGGATGAATACACGAGAAAAGAAACTGAGCGACTTTATTGTTAAAGACCTTTTTTAATAGAAGATAGCCTTTATCCTTAGGATTTAAGCCATCTCCATGTCCCACATAGAGCTTCTTCCCTTGTCGTTCAAATATTTCTGGTTTACGGAACACCTCTATTCCTATCTCTTCTTGAAGGTAGTTGTAGGCCCAAACATCGTGATTCCCTGTGAAGAATTTGACCTTAATACCATGGTCTATCATATGGCTTAGTTGTCCAAAAAAACGGGTAAATCCTTTGGGTACCACTGCGTGGTATTCATACCAAAAGTCGAAGATGTCTCCAACCAAAAAAAGCTCAGCTGTCGTTGGCTCTATCTCTTTCAACCATTGAACCAAATGACGTTCTCTCTCTTTGTTGTTTTTTAGAGCCGAAGCACCAAGGTGTACATCGGATATAAAATAGATTTTATCTCTTTTCTCCACAGAATCAAATAATTCGTTTCTTACTTCTCTCATTCTCGTAATTGAATGGACATTACAATTTAGAACATTTATTGCAAGATAAAGTTTTTTGCATAAAAAACCACCCTACGCCGTCGGGAGGGTGGTTATATCTTATATCTCTCTATTGCCTTATGGCATTTGGTATCTGCCTACTTTAAAACCTTCGATAGTACTTTGTTCATCTCAGGACCAATAAGGTTCTTTGCAATAATATTTCCTTCTGGGTCTAGAAGGTAGTTGTATGGGATCATCTGTACGTTGTAGTTAATCACCGCTTGATTGCTCCCTTGCATATCTCCTACGTTGGTCCAATTTAACTTATCTTCTTTGATCGCATTCAACCAAGATGATTTGTTGGTATCTACACTCACCTGGTAGATCTCTAATCCCTTCTTGTGGAACAATTGATAGTTTTGACGCAAAATTGCATTCTGGATTCTAGAACCATTATCGGTAGAAGCCCAGAATTGAATAAGAACATATTTCCCACGGAAAGAAGATAGTTTGCGTGTCTTCCCATTATTGTCTGGTAGTTCAATATCAGGACTGTTGACCGCATACTGTTTCAACAGGTTATTCATCTTATAATTACGCTCTTTATTGATTAAACGCAACGTGTTATCGTGTAGTGCCTGCACGTGCTTAGAGTCAGGATATATGGCAGCCAAAGCAGATGCTGCGGTTTTCATGATCTGTAGATCTTTGATCACATACTCATTATAGTCAAACTTTTGATAGAGTGCGATAACCGATGCCATCGAGAATGGATGTTCTCGAACAAAGTCTGTAGAAAAAGCGGTTTGCTTTTTCATCACCTCTTGAAACTCATTCTCAATACGAGTCAACTCTTGAATGTTTTTTGATCCATTCAACACATTGTTATACTCTTTTTGAAGTTTTGCAATCTCTTGCTTTGTTTGCATCAAATGAAGGTTCAGATCACGAATGTCTTGTGAACCTTCTGACCCCTTGATCGTATAATCTGTTGAAAAGTTCTTGTAGGAACCGTTTATTTCAATTGTCTGTAGTGAGTCTCCAACTAAAGTAATGAAATTGGTTGGAGCAACCTTTACTAGATAGAATGTCGGTGTGGATACATCGCATCCAAACTCAAAAGCACCATCTCCACCTATTTTGGTTGAATCGACGGCTTTCTGCCCATTGATTCGCAATTTGTATAGATACACTTTCTCTCCTTTACCGCCAGTAATCGTACCTTTAATCATAAGGTTCGACTTTTTCTGACAAGCCGTAAATGTGGCTATGATCATGATGATAAACAGGATGCGTTTTAATGTCATTGTGAATATGTGCTTTAAAATTGGTTGATTGTTTTCTTCTTTTGCAAACAAATTTAAAAAAACTTTGGTTACTCTTTGCATCCAAAATCTTTAATTCCTGCCAATTTCACCTAATACTATGAAACGAATTTTGTTTCATAAGAATTAAAATATGAAGTTATAAACTTCATAGTATTTATAATTATGACTTGTGAAACATATCTAAATGTATTCTATTGCAGTCAAACTAAAAGGTTGCATTGGCATTTTATACTACTGTAATCAGAACACAATTTACAATAATTGTTGATAATATCCTTATCTCCGTCTGTTATTTGCTCCTCCAAGAGCATATGTAATAGTAAAAACAGTGCTTGTTTGTGAAATACTATCCATAGATGCTGCGCTATTTTACCCTATGAATACTTTTCATCATTGGGTAATATTAGATCCTCGGTGATCATCTTATTGGATGTGAATAGTGCTCCTCTTGGACCAATTCATTTTACCCACTCTAACCGGTAGTATTTTTATCGTAAGGTTGTAAGCGTCTATTTTTTTGTGTAAAACGGCGGGTATATCCAATGAATAAAAAAATAATGTGCTGAAGGCATCACATTTTATAAAAAAAGAGGAGATCTAGAAGATGAAATTACAAAACCCTAAAAGGGAAGATCAATAAGATCTAAAGAGTTGTATATCGATTCGTATTGTCAGCTATATGTAACGATAGAAAATAGTCGGTGAATCATTTGTGTGATTGTTAAATAATGTTTACATTGTAGCTTTAGCTAATGAGACTTTTTTACATATGCATAGAAACTTGTCGATAAATTATTTTTATATCTATCTCTTGCTATAACAGACAATCTGAGCTCTCATCTACCTATCTCGAGTGGTTGAATAGCTCTGGAATGCCTGGGTAGACACAGCGTAACTTGGTCCAGTTTAAGTCTTAAAGTAGATAAGAACCCTTTCCTTTGATAATTTGGAGGGGTAGGGTATCGCCCCACTTTGAATGGTGTAAGCTTATTTCTGATATAGAGCAATCCATTAGATATTATTCTATCTACTGTATATATCATTGTTCTTTAAAAGAACATATAAGAATTTAGCGGATAAAACGTAAAAGGTTATGGACGAATTTGTACATCCAAATGTAAAGATATCACTATGTTTATTGTGAGTTTATATATTAATATTTAGTAGTACTTGGTTATTCTCTATAACGTGGGCTTTATTACTTACGTTATGGAGAATGCTTCGTACGTCTTCGTCTTTGATAGATATTCTGAAAGAATATTCTATTCTTCTTTATAATGGTTCTGTTAAAAAAAATTCACAATGGATACGATTCAAAAAATTAATAGTTTAATCTACTAGTTATGAGAATATCTAAAAATCTCACCGCTCTCTTAACCAAGCAATGGATACTGACTACAAGGGTAAAGTACTGTATTTTGCCTCTTATGGTGATTGCTTCTTTTGTTTTTGGGGGATGCAGTCAAGAGAAGATAGGGGAATACCGGAGTGTCTATGTAAACACATCAGATATTAAATATAAGAGCCTTCTTAACCAAGGCGAATTTATCGTGTTAGAAACCGGTGAAAATAGTGTAATTGGCAATATTGATAAACTGCTCTGTTTCAATAATAAGATCTACATATTAGATCGTGAGATTACCAAAAGTATCTTTATCTATGACCAGACAGGAAAGTTGATTTCAAAAATCTCTAATCAAGGGAAAGGACCAGGTGAATATCTTATGCCAGATGATTTTATTGTTGACGAACAAACAGGCCAGGTCTGGATTCTTGATATGGACCAAAGCAAAGTGTTATGTTTCGAGGGGAGTGTCTTCAAGAGAGAAATGTTGGTTGAAAATGAATTCTGCTTTTTCGAAAAAACAGGAGAAAATATTATTGGAATAAATGATTATTGCATGAATGAGAATGATTGCTTTGGTGTTTTAGCTTTCGACTCTGAATTAACTGTAAAAAGAAAATTTGCTCCTTTTGAAAGAAATGATGAAAGAATCAGTTGGGATCTTCAAAAGCCTCTTTATAAAAACCATAATGGAATTTATATTACCGAAGCATTTTCCAATGTGATTTATCGAATAGATCACCAGTTAAACTATAGTCCATATCTTACGATCGATTTTGGTAAAGATGGTTTTGAAGTAGATAAAAACAAAGTGAGTAGAGATGAATTTTTAGCAAAACTATCGAAAACGAAAAAAGCATTTTTAGTTGATAATTTCATGATCAACAAAGAGCTGGTGTTTTTTACTTTCTACAAAGATCAAACATTGATTCACTGTTTTATAGATAAACAAAAGAAAGACAAAATATTAATGGTACAGTCCCTACAGGACACAAACAAAATTGTGTACCATCCAATCTACTTAGATCAGAATAATATGTATTTTACTATTAAAGCTTCAAATATTTTAGATAGGTACCCCGATTTTCAAAATAAATTTGGACCTATTGATAAGTTCAGTAATCCCATTTTATTTAAGGTTCCTAGTTCAGAAATAGTGAAACTAATAAATAAATAGAATGAAAAGACCTTTGGTTTTTTTATAATCCTAATACTCCACATGTTCTATCCCCTATAATATTGGAATATGATAGGGGTTAGAACACAAGTTCCTTACTATTATCTATTATATATGAAATATTTGAATATCTTTCTATACACATTAGTGTTGTCTTTATTGATTGTTTCTTGCAATCCGTCTAACCAAGGAGCTATCCCAGAAGAGATCATCGCTATAGATGTGAAAAATGAACAAAGATTGACGTTTGAGGATGTTTTCTCAAAAATTGAGTTAATTCCTTTAGAGACCTCTGAGAACTCCTTAATTGAAGAATCCAGAAGTACGATTGGATTTAATAAGGTGAATGGTCGATATTACATTGGGGATAGAAAACAAAAGAATGTGATCGTTTTTGAAGCGAATGGAAAACACCTTTATTCATCTAACCAACGTTTAGGAAGAGGCCCTGAAGAGTTCCCCGAATTATATCGTTACCTAGTGAGAGATGATAATGGGAATATTATTATTTATGCAGTTTTTATGTCTAAATTATTTGAATATGATATAGATGGAAATTTCATCGACAAATATAATGTTCCAAAGCTGTATACAACGAATAAGATGATGGCTATATCGAAAGATACCATTGCATTTTATTGTAGCACTCCAAGAAAAAATGACAATTCTATAGTTCAAAATGCACTCGTTTTCTATTCCCTTAGAGATGAGAGAATAATAAAAAAAATAGATAGTATTTATCAAGATGAAATGGCTGCTCAAACAAATCGAAATTGTTTTCAGCGATTCAATGATAGCATTAGTTTTAATCATAATTTTCCTTCCAATGAGATCTATCGTATCGATCCAAATAGTTTAGAAGTAACATGTAAATACCGGTTAGATTTCGGAGAGTATAATTGGAACTCAGATAAGGGAAAAAAGATCGGAGTCAACATTATATCTAAATACATTCGAGAGAATTGTAAAAATATGGTTATGGTAGGTACAAAGTTAGAGAACAGTGAGTATCTTATTGTAATGTATTCTTTTAAAGGACAAAGTAATGTGTTGTTTTATAACAAAAAGAGCAAGAGAATTGCAATTAAGGAGAATCCCGTAGGAACAAAAGAATTATTATTGCGATTGAATTATATAGACGATGAATATATATATGGGTTGTGCACTCCCAAAGGTGTGAGAAATCAGATATCACCAGATTTGTTAGACGATTCGTCGTTAGCAGTATTAGATAGTATTAAGATGTCGGACAACCCTATTATCGTAAAGTATAAATTTAAGAAGACATTCCTAAAATAGTCAACAAAACTAATTTATAAATTGCGATATGAAGAAATTGCGATATGAAGAAATTGATAAAAAAAATACTGTTCGGAACTATAATCTCTTTTTGTATATTTTCTTGTCATCAAGAGGGTATTGATAAGAATTCGTATAAGATAAAAGTCGAAGGAAAAACGTCAAAGGAACTATCAGACTTTTTTTCAGAGATTGAAATTATTCCGTTAGAGACAAGTGAGAAATGTGTTTTGAATAGATGTACACATTTATCCATTGTCAATGGGAAATATTATATCCAAGATGAGCGACAACATATTGTCGCAGTGTTTAGTCTAGACGGAGAATTTATTTATTCAACAAAAGAGCTTAAGGGACGAGGCCCCAACAAGTATTTAAATTGCGAACTGTACACTGTAAATAGGCAAAATGGGAATATTCAAGTTCTAGATCTAACAAGACATAAAATCATAGAATATGATTTGCAAGGAAATTTGGTTATACAGTATGAGATTCCAGAGACTTTTCTCCCAGCAGAAGAATTTGTATACCTCTCTGATGGTATATATGCTTTCTACTTCCAATCAAAAAGGCCTTTCAAGTATAACCGATATGTGATTTTTTATTCTGTGAAAGAAGGTAAAATAATAAAGAAAATTAGCGCTCCTCAAACTTATTATTTAGCTGTTAAAACAAATCACGACTGTTTTCAACGATTTAATAATACCATTGGCTTTAGCTATTCTTACCCTTCTTGTAACGATATATATTATTTAAACACCAAGTCTCTTGACCTAGAGTGTCGTTACAGTTTAGATTTTGGTAAATACAACTTTAATGAAGAAAGTCTAAAAAATGTGGACAAGGAGTTGCATACGAAGTTTATTCGAGAGAATAGTGATCATACCGCTTTTGTGTATGATAGAATGGAGAGCGAGGATTATATCATTACAGAGTACTCATTGAAAAATAAATTTTATGTGTTGTTTTTTAACAAAAAGAACCACCGTGTTCGAATTAAAGAGAATGGGACAAAGCATTCTAAAGAGGTACTAACATTTTTATCCCATATCGATAGAGATTATATATACAGTATGTGTACCCCAAATTTCGTGGATCAACTCATTACAAACGATTTGTTAAGCAGTGAATCAAGGAAACGATTGAGGGAGATGAAATTAACAGATAATTCTGTGATCATACGATATAAACTGAATAACAACGAATTGTAGACTATGTATATTTAGTAGTCCCTGTAAATCTAGAACTATGAAAATAATTATTCTTTTCTTATTACCAATATTCTTTATCTCCTGTACTATAAATGATAAAGCAACATCTGTCGATAAAGAATCGATAGTTAAGTTAGAATTAGACCTTGATATGTCAGGCGAGATTAAGCTGAGCACACTATTCGATAGTGTTCAATATATTCCCCTTGAAACAACAGAATCATCTTTAATTGGAGATGTGAGAAAGGTTATAATAAAAGATAAAATGATATTTATCCAAGACTATGAATCGAACAGTTTGAATATCTTTAATGGGGATGGAAAATTTATTTCAAAGTTGCAAAAAATTGGTAATGGTTCTGATGAATATATTAGAATACGAGATTTTGCTTATGATAAGGATAAAAGACATATATATTTAAATGTTGGATTTGAAATAAAAGTATACACTATTTCAGGAGAATTTATAAAAAAATGGAAACTACCATCTCCAGCTAGAGAAATGGAAATAATTGGGGATGAGATATTTTTTTATTGTGGGACAAATAGTTCATTTATAGATAATGGTCAATACTATGGTGTTGTTATTACAGACTTAAATGGGAATATTAACTCATTTTCAAATACGATATCGAGTGATCTAATCTCAAATTTAAAGAGTTATTATTTAGATTATCATCCAGTATCTAGAAACAATAGACTCATGTTTCTACAAGAAATTAATGACACGATTTACAGTTATAAAGACAACTGTTTTTATGCAAATTATTTTTACAAATATAAGGGTGTTGAGGATGTGCGTATCAATAATACGAATGTATTAGCGATGGATATTGTAAAACCACATTTAATGAGGATAGTTCAATTTGATAATATATTATTGTCAATGATAATGAATAAGGATCAATATTATTTAGTGAAAACGGATTTGAGAAGTAAAACAAGTATAGCCGCTAATTTATTAAAAAATGAATTGATTGACGATGTTAGTAATATTAGCCCTCTGCCAAATTTTTTAGGAGCCTATCATGATTTTGTTTTGGGTATTCTGCCTGCTCATGAAAATGTAGAAATCAAGAAGCGTCTTGAGTTACAAGATGATTCTAATCCTATCATAATAAAATACTATTTTGATTAATATTATAATTGTTTTAATATGAAAAATATTGTTCAGGTACTTCTTTTTATGAACAAGCTCTGAATGAACTAATAATCTATATAATATATGCATATGAACTTACGCAACAACTTTTGTCTGCTATGTAAATCTAGTTTTATCATAGTGATGTTATTCTGTTCCTGTCATAAAAAGGAGCAAAAGATGAGTTTTATCGCAACGAATGGGAAGGTCGATTTAACTCAGAAAATTATCAATGTTAGTGATATGGAGGTTAACATATCAAAAGTAATTCCTCTAGAGACTACAAATAGATCTATTGTAGGAGAGATCAATAATCTATTTATAAATAGATCTGGAATTTGGATTGCAGATCAACGTCTAGCCAATGCAGTATATAAATTTGGGTTGGATGGAAGCTTCATTAAAAAGATGAAGCGTGTTGGAAAAGCTGAAGGTGAATATATTAGCTTGTCTAGTTTCTTCCAGTTGTCTAAAAATAGAGGTTGTGCGATCTATGATAAAGCACAAAAGAAGGTTCTATTCTATGATAACAACCTAAACTTTATTAAGGAGAGTGCCTTAAATCAACGTCTCTTTAGTATCGCAAGTGTAGGTGATAATTTCTTGCTTCAAACTACTCCAGATCAAGAGAATTATCTTGAGCTATTAGATGCAAATTTTAATAAGCAACAAGGTTATATCCATCGTCCAAAATGTGTTTATCATTATTACAGTGCACCTTTAGATCGATTAAAGGTCGATTATGCTACAAATGCAGTTACGTATAATCCACCACTTACAAATGCCATTTATCAATGGAAAGATGGAGAAGTAAAATTAAAGTATGCCATTAATAACATCGATCTGTTTCCAAATATTAACTTCTTCAACGAGAACCAAGGAATGCATCCTGTAAAGATGTTTCAAAAGCTAGATAAACAAAAGTATCTGACAATTATCGATTATATCGAAACGGATGATAAGTTATTGCTTAAATACGCTATGGAAGGAGAAAAGATGGTTACGATATACGATAAACAGTCTGAAAAATCAGAGACTGTTCGAATTGGAAATAATCTAATTGGTAATTTATTGTATAATTCAAGGTGTGTTATCAATAAGAATTTAATAGTGAGTTATATATATCCATGTGATTTACATAAATATAAAGATTCGATTGAAAAAGAGAGCAAGAAATTCAGCACCGTTTCTGTAGACGACAATGCTTGTATCGTTCTATTAAAACTATAGTTCCTCTTTATCCGACTCTAACTTCTTACCTCTTACGGTGAGCCACAAAAAATCCATAATATCAGAGTCCGTTGAAATGCAGTTTTTATCTATGAAATTAGATAAAACACTTATATTGGGATTTAAAACAGATTCAGCCAAATTTATTGAGCTTGTAACAAGGTTAAAAGAAGTTCCCCTATCAGTTTCGGCTTGAGACAAAAGAATAGATCTAGTTTATGAGCGGGCCTTGTATATTTGACCAATTACAAGGCCCGTCTCTTTTTTCTAACCACTTTCGCCTATATCTTCGCCTACTCTAATTCCACTCTCACTCATATATTGCTCACACAATACTCATGTTTTACTCACACCGGAGACACAGAATATATGATGGCCGTGTACGTAATGCATGAGTAATCGGTAACTAAGAGGTGAACGGTAGTGGGATGAGGGTGGGGTAAGACACGGGGAAAGATGCTAGAAAAGTAAAGCGAAAGAGTTGTTGTTAACGAGTAAGCAAATTGGAATGAAAGGACGATTCATTAAATTCAAATCATTTTTCTTTTGACGCTAAGTTGGAAAATATGTACCTGAATCGAAACATCTTCCTGGAATGTCCACTTTCTCACTCTTCCTAATTGTTCCTAAGAATCATGAAGTTTTAAATGTAATTTCCCTGACTTGTAGGGTCTACCGTGTCCATACACAAAAGATTGAAGCTACAATATCTTACCCAATGAAGAGGATGAAATACATTATTATGAAAACTTGTCTTTGTACTTTAATATATAAAAAATGAACTATAGTTAAAGTGTTTAAATTAACCATGCTACTTATGTTAAAAATTAACACTTAGCTAATTGATAGTAGTGTTATAAAACACATGGATGGGTTAAAAGGTTTATATACAGAGGCTAGTGTCTAATTTTATAGCTACGGGGCACTAATGGCTTTGATGATGTATTATAATATTTATGTATACTTGCATCTAAATATTCCTTTAAATTATCATGTCTTATGTACGTGATAATAACTGAGTTCTCTTGCATCCGTGTTGTGGTTGATTTTTAAATTATGGTTGATTTGATTACCCACAAAATATCGGTAAGAGCCAATAATTAATACAAGTGTGTTCGTAACATAAACCTTGTTGAATTCCTTGTGTAGAATAAGGAATTCGTTGTTTGGATTTCATAATTGTGATTTTAAATCATTAATAAAAATATATAGATATGTACAGTAAGAGTGTTTTAACTTATTTATTGCTAATCCTTTTTGTTGCTTGTAAGAGTACTCCTCAGAAAAAAACACGACTACCTGATGGAACAGAGGTTCTTGGTGTCGTAGATGCAGAAGTTGAAAAGGTAGACTTAAATCCATTCTTAAAAAAGAGTGAATATGATTTAAGCTCATATATTAAAGAGGCAAAGTTAATCCCTTTAGAGACAACAGAAGCTAGTTTACTTGGTCGCATTAGTGATGTGATCATGACAAGTACGCACATATATATTAGGGATAATTCTAAAGGACATGGAATATTTATTTTTGATAATAAGGGTAAATACATTACTCAAATAAAAAAGGGGCAAGGTCCAGGAGAACTTTTAAGAGTGTCGGATATGGCTTTTGATAATTCAAATCAAGAGCTATTGGTATCACAAAGAAATTTGATGAGTTATTATAGTCCTAATGGTAAATTTGTTAGAAATAGTAAGATCCCTTTTTATTTTGCTGAATTTGATATTACAAAAGATGGTTATATTTTTTATAAGCACGATAGCCAGAGTGACCCATCACTAGGTGAAAGTGATTCTTATAATATTATCATTACTAATAAACAATGCAAGATAAAACAGGTAGGTATGCCATCAACTTACAAAAAATGTAGGTTCTACACAAAAAGCTATATGCAAGAAAGTGGTTATCTAAGCCATAGATTTTCAGATACTATATTTCAATACCGTCATTTGGATAACATGTTATACAGTAAATATATTCTAGACTTCTCGTCGAAGAAGGTTTCAGATAAATTACTTGCTAAACTATCCCCTCGTGATTTAATGAAGCAGGATGATTACTATTTTCTTGGTGATTTTCTTGAAACGAGTAAACATAGTTTCTTTTCTTTGTTAAGTCATAGAAAGAAACTCTATCTTTTCAGAGATAAGAAAACTAAGAAAGTAATTGGAGGAACGAAAGTGATGCGTAATAATTTGTTTCCAAGTGCAGGTGTTGCATATCGTCCAATGTTTGCTTCTGGTGATTATTTCATTACCATATACACTCTTCCACATCCAAAATTTCGTGAAAGTTTTGTTGATCATAGTACTCTCTTTTCAGAAGAAGATAAACTCATTGCAAAGAGTATGAAAATGGAGGAGAATCCAGCTTTGATCCTATATACACTAAAAGAGTTTTAATCAAGCGTATAAGTTTGTCGTTTATTCACGAGTATCATTTGGCAACTAATAACCCGACGGAAGCATAATGTCATTCTTGCTCTTGTAGGGTCTAAAAATTAAACTGTTATAAGATAATTAATTGCGATATGTTGCCGTCAGGTTAATAGTTGACTTATCACGATAATTAAGAATAACTTTTGTGGTAATTATAAGCTACGGAAGTTTAATGAAGAAGA
>JAONJW010000041.1 GCA_028377305.1 Prolixibacteraceae bacterium
AATAGATATTAATTATCTTTGTCACTCATTAAGGGTGAGAATGAGGCAGCGTATTCTCATAAATTAGCATGTTATTTTAAAAACTAAACAACGTGAAGTTCGAACTCATACATAAGGGAAAAAGAACCAAGGCAAGGGCAGGAAAGATCACTACCGATCATGGTGAAATTGAAACTCCTATTTTTATGCCAGTGGGAACGATTGGTTCTGTAAAGGGATTACACTTGAAAGATTTGACCGATGATGTCAAAGCTCAAATTATATTAGGAAATACTTACCACCTTTATCTACGTCCAGGATTAGAAACGATAGAAAAAGCTGGTGGCCTACATAAATTTAATGGTTGGAATGGACCTATCCTTACTGATAGTGGAGGATTCCAAGTTTTTTCTTTGGGAGACATACGTAAGATCACAGAAGAAGGTGCTCAATTTAGCTCTCATATCGATGGTTCAAAGCATCTCTTTACGCCAGAGAACGTGATGGATACTCAACGTACTATTGGTGCGGACATCATTATGGCATTTGACGAATGTACACCAGGAGATGCAGATTATGGCTACGCTAAAAAGTCATTAGCATTAACCCAAAGATGGCTTGAACGCTGTATCAGGAGATTTGATGAAACCCAACCTAAGTATGGTTATAATCAAACACTCTTTCCCATTGTTCAAGGATGTGTATACAAAGACCTTCGTGTAAAAGCTGCAGAGCATGTTGCTAGTTTTGATCGAGATGGTTATGCTATTGGTGGGTTGTCTGTTGGAGAGAGTGAAGAGGATATGTACTCAATGGTAGAGGTAGTAAATGAAGTGCTTCCTGAAAACAAACCAAGATATTTGATGGGGGTAGGTACTCCTGTAAATATTCTGGAGAATATCGACCGTGGAGTAGATATGTTTGACTGCGTTATGCCAACAAGAAATGGCCGTAACGGAATGCTCTTCACATGGAATGGTGTCATGAATATGAGAAATCAGAAATGGGCCAACGACTTTTCTCCTCTTGATACTTCAGGAACTTCTTACGTTGATCAATCTTATACAAAAGCATACGTAAGACACCTATACAAATCGAAAGAGATGTTGGGTGCACAAATTGGAAGTATTCATAATCTTACGTTCTATCTTTCTCTAGTTAGAGAAGCAAGAAAACAAATTCTTGATGGAACTTTCCCTGAATGGAAAGAACGTATGGTGAAACAACTTAGTAGAAGGTTATAATACTAAAAGAAGAAGCGTAGCTTATGAAGCCATTCTTACAAAAAATTGATTATTATATCATAAGAAAGTTCCTAGGAACTTTCTTTCTTGCCATAACACTAATATTAAGTATCTCTATTGTATTCGATGTTAGTGAACATGTGGATGATTTTATTGATAGTAATGCTCCATTGAAGGCCATTGTTTTTGATTTCTACCTGAACTGGATCCCTTACTTTGCCAATCTGTTCATCGGACTTTTCACTTTTATCTCTGTAATCTTCTTTACGTCGAAGATGGCATCCAATTCAGAGATTATTGGTATTCTAGCAGGGGGCATCACCTACAAACGACTAATGCGCCCTTACCTAGTTGCTGCATTCTTGATTGGTTGTATGTCATGGATATTGGGTAATTTTGTTATCCCGCACTCTAATATAAAGATGTTAGACTTTAAGAATGAATATATTAAAGGAAAATATCAAAATACTGAGATGAACATCCATAAGCAGATTGATCCTGGTGTCTATATGTACATGAGTAGATACAATGTCAATACGGATATAGGACATCGATTTACATTAGAAAGAATTGAAAATAATAAACTGATTTCAAAGCTTACCTCTCAATATATCCGCTGGGATAAAGAGAAAGACAAATGGACAATCCATGATTACTATATTCGTGATATTGATAAGAATGGAAATGAGACTCTAACTTTTGGGAAGAAGATCGACACCACTTTAACCATTCTTCCAAAGGAGTTTAAGACTCGTGTGAATGAAGCGGAGAAGATGAACCTTTTTGAGCTTGACGACTATATCGAAAGTCAAAAACTTCGGGGTGTATCAAACTTAGAAGAGTATTTGATAATGAAACATGAAAGGAACTCTGGGCCATTCTCAACTTTTATCCTTACCATTATTGGGGTCGCATTAGCCTCGCGCAAGAGCAGAGGGGGTATTGGAATAAATATCACTTTAGGGTTGATTCTAAGCTTTTCATATATCATGTTTATGCAGATCACCAAGGTGTTTGCGGTGAGTGGAAGCACCGACCCTTTTATCGCAGTTTGGATTCCCAATGTTGTTTACTCCATTATTGCCCTCTTACTCTATAAGAGAGCTTCTAAATAAGATAGAGAAGGAAGTGTATATACGAAAACACTTCCTTTTTTATGTATAATTATCTATTCTCGCATTTGCTGTATTGGCTTCTCTTATTTAAACATATCTCCTCTACATAAATACAGAATATCAGTATCTTTACAGTGAGATTCTTTTCACCGTTTATTCCTATCTTATGGCCTTGCCTTTATTGACATCTCTACAAACGATTGTTATATTACGTAAATTAAATATTGCCACACTTTTATCTTGGATATAGTGCATTGAACATACGACAGCATATTTAATATAATCAATCTATGCATCCACATCACGTAAGCATTACTTCAATAATAATGGAAGGAAAGAAAGATTTTCCACTGTAAATAAAACGACAGTATACCACTTTTATTCGATCGGTTTCTGACAGATTATATTAAAAGTGAGACAAGGCATATAGTGCATATAACTATTACTAAAAAAACACTTTATAATACTCATAACGACTTACCATTTGGCTAAATTAAACAAAACACTCTCACACAGAACTATTGGGAAAGAGAGCTGTGAAACGTATACGTCCCCCATTAAGTAGCCTAATGGTGATAGAGTTTAAATTAATATCGACAATTTGAAAATATTAGCAATAAATATCAAGCTACAAAGAAACCATAAGATATTCACCCTACTTATACTATATCGAGTATAGTTTTAATAGAGCTTAGATATAGTAACAAATCATTTTAAATAGTTTTCTCTCACCATAAGATTATGATCGATATAAGAAATATCGATATAAGAAATATCGATATGAATGATAAGCTTATATGTACATAAAACGAAGGCCAATTGAGATGATGCAACTTGAATGTTATTGTTATACATTTTGACATCTGTTATGTGAATATGAATAAACAGATCCCTTGTTGTTAAATCAATGTGATATGTGTATTTTTGTATAAAACGACTTATTGTAGTTAAAGGGGATATAAGAAAGATTAAGAAGACTGTATTGAACTTTGTTAAATAACATTTCTATGATTAAAAGAAAGGTCCTTGTGACCACTATTGGAATTATCATCTTACTCGTTTTTTCTGTGGTGTTTCAGGCGATTATCGCTGGAGACAAGGAAGAGAAGAAGGAAGCTAAAGTAGAAGAAAATATACGGTACGTACATGCTATTCCTGTTACGTATCAAGAACTGAATTCCCCTATCACGTCTCAGGGCAGAGTATTATCCAAAAATATTGTGGCACTAAGTGCAGAGGCTTCAGGTAAGCTAATGTCAGGTCGTATTGCATTAAAAAAAGGAGCTCGTTTTAAAAAATCGGATAAGCTATATCAAGTCTATGATAAAGAGGATCAACTAGCGTTAAGAGCTTCGAAGAGTGAATTCTTGACAATTGTTGCACGCATGCTTCCTGATATTAAAATTGATTTCCCCGACACATATGGTACTTTCCAAGAGTTCTTTAACAAGATTTCATTAGATGAGGATCTACCAGAGATCCCTAAAAAAGATATTAATTCAAGCAGTAAGTTCAAGACTTTTCTTGCAACACGTAATTTTCTTAATACTTACTATAGAATTAAACAAAATGAGTTAAGACTAAAACGATTCTCAAGTTATGCTCCCTTTGATGGGACTTTTATCTCTGTAAATGTTGAAGTTGGAACCTTTGTTAATCCTGGGCAACAAATTGCAATGATGGTAGATAATTCCCGATTGGAAATTGAAGTTCCATTAGAAACACAATATATCCGGTGGGTAAAAAAAGAGATGGAAGTGTCAATACAAACAGAATTAGGAGAAAATATTGGCAAAGGTAGAGTTTCAAGAATATCTCCTTTTGTTGATCCAGGAACACAATCATTAAGTGTCTTTGTTGGTGTCAACAGACGTGAAATGCCAAACCTATACTATGGTCAATATGTTCGAGTAATTTATAAAGATTTTACTGTTAAAAATGTAATGCGTCTTCCTCGTAACAGCATATTTAACCACAACAAAGTATTTATTGTGAAAGATGACCTGCTTGTTAAAAAAGATATCGTGATTCGTAAGATTGAAGATAAAGACATTCTTGTTTCAGGATTGGATGAGGGTGCTTTGGTTGTTGATGAACCATTGGTGGACGCGAGAGAAAATAGCAAGGTAAAAATCCTTAATGATCCTGCCAAATGAGAAAGTTAGTATCTGAATTTGTAAAATATCCTTTCTATGCCAATCTAATCATTATCTTTTTGCTGATAGGAGGTATCGTGAGCTATAAATCAATGAAGAAGTCTTTCTTTCCAGAGGTAAGTAGCCGTAATATCTATGTTTCAGTATTTTACCCAGGAGCATCACCTGTAGAGATGGAAGAAGGCGTTACTTCTCGTATTGAGGAAGCTGTAAGAGGATTGGTAGGAATCAAACAGATCACTTCTACTTCATCGGAGAATAGTTGCTCTGTACGTATTGAAACCACGGGTAATCTCGATATTGATGAATCTCTAATGGACGTTAAGAATGCGGTGGATGGAATCTCTTCATTCCCCTCAGCAGCAGAACGCCCTATCGTTTATAAACAGCGCAATACCACCATGGCTCTCTATATATCTTTTAATGGTGATATTGAGCTACAAGATTTAAAGAAGTACGCCCAGCATGTACAAGAAGACTTTTATGCTTCTGGTGTAATTAGCCAAGTGTCATTGATGGGATATCCAGATCTTGAGATATCGGTGGAAGTGAAGGAAGATGATTTGATGCGTTATCAAATAACCTTTGATCAAATCACCAATGCGATTCGTTCTAATAACCGAGATATGTCTGGAGGACAAATTAAGTCTCAAGATGAGGAGGTATTAATTAGATTTCGTTCACGATCAGCAAAACCGAATGATATTGCCAATATTATACTAAAGTCGGATATCAATGGAGCCGATATTAAGATTGGAGATGTCGCTGTGGTTAAAAGAAAGTTTGCGGATATTCCACTACGATTCCAGAAAAGAGGAAAGCCACTTATCAGTATGATGGTCAATAAACTTAACAGTGAAGACCTAGAGGATATTACCACATATGTAGATCAATATATTGAAGAGTTTAACAAGACACACCATGGAGTAACCATGAAGAATGAGTTTTCATTTATGGAAGTACTCCAAAGCCGTTTAGATCTACTGGTTTCCAACGGACTAACAGGACTTATCCTTGTTCTAATCACTTTGGCCCTCTTCTTAAATTTACGTCTATCATTTTGGGTGGCATGGGGTATTCCCTCGTCTTTTCTTTCGATGTTTATTGTAGCGAACTTAATGGGATTGACCATCAATATGATCTCATTATTTGGTATGATTCTAGTAATTGGAATATTGGTTGATGATGGTATTGTGATTGGTGAGAATATTTTTCAACACATCGAACGAGGGGAGAAACCTTTACGAGCTGCTGTCAATGGTACGATGGAAGTTGTTCCTTCAGTATTAACATCTGTAATTACAACCATGGTTGCTTTTATGCCTCTGTTGTTCTTAAAGAATCAGATGGAGACCATGCGAGAGATGGCATATGTGGTGATTCTCTGCCTATTCTTCTCACTTTTTGAAGCATTCTTTGTTCTCCCAGCCCATTTAGGTAGCTCTAAATCTTTAGACCCCAACAAGAGAGAAGAGAAACAGAATTGGATTCGCCGTACTATGGAGCGTTTTATCTATTGGTTAAGAGATAATATCTATGATAAGTATCTTACCCTCTCAATTCGCTGGAGATATATCGTGGTTTTCATTCCTGTGGTGATGATTATGGTTACAGGTGCGATGTTTCAAGCGAGATGGATTAGAACCACTTTCTTCCCTGCCATGGAATTTGATTCGTTTACTATTGATTTTGCTTTTACTCCAGGTTCTGGAGAGAAACGTACACAAGAATATCTAGATCGATTTAACAAAGCTATTTGGGAGGTTAATGATTCATTAATCCAGATACACGGAAAGGCAATAGACGAATTAGAACCTTCTTGGATTAGCAAGATTACGGATCACCAAATGGATACGACACGTTCTTTCGTAAAAGAGACGTTTGTTGTTCTAGGAAGTTCATTTAATGGATTAGAGAATGGATCCCATGCAGGAAAGATTGACTGTTTTCCACGAAACTTAGAGGGGTTACCAGTCTCCTCTCATGAACTAACCAACTTGGTGAAGAAGAAAATTGGGTATATTCCAGAGTTACAAAAATTCTCTATTGCTGGACAAACGATGTTTGGTAAACCCGTTTCGTTAAGTCTATTAAGTCGAGATACTGAAGCATTGGATGGAGCCAAACACTTTTTAGAGTCTCGTCTTCTGAAGAATACTAAACTGAAGAATGTTAACAATAATAATACCCTAGGAAAGCAGGAAATCCTTCTAGAACTAAAAGATAAAGCTTTCGCATTGGGACTTAATGAAGCATTTATTGCCAATCAAGTTCGTCAAGGTTTTTATGGCGATCAAGCACAACGATTACAGAGTGGGCGGGATGAATTACGCGTATGGGTTCGATACCCTCTGAGTGACAGAAAGCGAGTTGGGCAGTTAGAAAGGATGAGAATAAAAACGCCAGTTGGTAGTTATCCTCTCTCGGAATTAACCGACTATCATATTACTCGTGGTCCAGTATCGATTAAAAGATTTGATGGATATAGAGAAGTGAAAATTGAAGCTGATGTAGTTGACCCAAAGAGTTCCGTGACTGATATTTTAGCAGAGATACAAAAGAATGATCTGACGGAGTTACAAAAGCGATATCCAACAGTTAAAATAGAGAGTCAAGGGCAACAAAAAGAGAGTAACGAAGCAATGGAAACAGTTAGTTTCTATTACTCTATTGCTTTCTTTATTATAGTAACGATCTTGATGATTCACTTTAAATCATTCCAACAACCAATGTTGGTATTACTAATGATTCCATTGGCTATTATTGGGGCATTCTGGGGACATGGATTATGTGGGAAACCGGTATCAATACTTTCTGTATGGGGGATCATTGCACTTACGGGGGTGATTATTAATGATGCCGTCGTCTTTCTGTCCACCTACAATAGTAATATTTTGGATGGGGATATGCCTGAGCATGCAATTCATAAAGCAGCAAAATCGAGATTACGTGCCATCTTATTGACGACCCTTACCACAAGTATTGGTCTTTATCCTCTGATCTTAGAAAAGAGTTTCCAAGCACAGTTCTTAATTCCAATGGCAGTGTCCTTAGCATATGGAGTGGCATTCGGTACTTTATTTATTTTATTGTTCTTCCCTTCTTTGGTAATGATCTTGAATGATTTCCGAAGAACATCCAAAGGGGCTCGAATGACAATTAAACTCTATATTGAAACAGGTCGTTGGGAATGGCATACACCTTCAGCTAGAGAAGTAGAAATCGTTAATGTCAATGCGAAAAAACAAGTTATGTATGACACGACTAAAGATGTCAATACATTGGTCGGAGATTTAGACTTGCACATGAATAATGATGACAAGGAATCATAGGTTTTCTTAGTTAACCAAATAAAGCTCTTCCACATCTAATCTGTTTTAGACGTGGAAGGCTCAATTTTACACTTCAAAATGAAGAATAAAATGAAAATACTTTTTAAGTGTTTATTTCTGTTCCTACTACCCATGGGAACATGGGCCCAGCCATCACTCTCAATAGAAGATGCGATTCGTAAGGGGTTAGAGAACAACTATAATATCCGAATTCAAGATAAGGAGGTAACGAAGGCTACGACACTGAACAGTTGGGGACAGGCAGGGAGGTATCCATCGATATCATTTGTAGGAAAAGGAACCAATCAAAATAATTACAATCCAATGACGACGCATCAATACAGTGCTACTGGAGGAGTTGTATTAAATTGGGTTCTTTTCGATGGTTTCCGTATTAATATCACTAAAGCAAAACTTGCCGATCTTCAAAAGTTATCAGAAGAAAATGCAATGGTCGTGATTGAAAATACAGTCCAAAGTATCATCCTAGCATACTACCAACTGCTACAGAATCATGCAGAAAAGGAAGTTCTAGAACGAGTAAAGAAGCTTTCTTATGACCGTTTAAAATATGTAGAAGAACAACGTAAGGTAGGGACTTCTGTTAAGTTTGATTATTTACAAGCAAAGAATAATTACTTAACCGACAAAGCAAAGGTTTTAAGTCTACATGTTACGTCACAAAATCTAGAGCGTAATCTAGCCTATTTGATGGGAGAAGACACTACTACCCCATATAAGCTAACCACTTCTTTAGATGTTCCTATGAGTAGTTATCTGCTGGCCGATTTGGAACAGAAAATGAAAAGCTCAAACCGTAACTTAAAGAACCAATATCTCTCTTTAGCAGTTGTTACTGATGACTATCGTTTGTCAAAATCAGGGAGCTATCCATCAGTGAATGTTACGGGGAGCTATAACTATGGACACGGATGGTCTGATTCTAATCCGACAAGGGAGATACAGAACGCTCCTGTCCAAAACATGTTTATTGAAATGGGGGTCAGATACAATCTATTCAATGGTGGTATTCAAAAAAGAGCGAGAAAGGTTGCCAAATATAATGTAGAAGTACAAGAACTGAATATAGAGTCTCTATGGCTAGGACTAAAGAATCAACTGATCAACCAACACAACAAATATTTGTTGGAGAAAGAGTTGTTTGATGTAGCTACTGAAGCGGAGAAAAGTTCTCTTCTAAACCTTGAGATTGCACAAGAACGCTATAACGTTGGAGCAATAAACTCATTTGACTATAGAGATATTCAGATTGCTTATCAAAATTCAGCTCTGGGAATGGTTCGTTCTAAATACCGATTGATTGAATCCAACTTAGGTTTGGTTAAATTAACTGGAGGTATTCTTAATGATTATACCGAAATATCAAATTAGAATTATCTTAATACAAACATATAAAATGGGCATTAACTCTTTAATATTGAATAATGCCCATTTTATATATGTACGATAGTCTAATAAGTACTTGAATCTTGTCTGTCTGTCATAATAAAACCACTACCGTGAATATTCTTGATCTCTATATTCGGATCAACTTTCAAGTATTTCCTCAATTTTGTGATAAAGACATCCATACTTCTAGCCGTAAAATAGTCGTCCTCACCCCATATTTTCTTCAAAGCAGTTTCTCGGGTAAGTAATTTGTTCTTGTGTTGACAAAGCAGCTCTAAAAGAGCAGCCTCTTTAGGCGATAGTTGTTTTGCTGCCTCTCCTGACTTTATTACTCTTGTAATAGGTGAAAAGGAAACGGTTCCAATTCGATACTCCTCTTGTTGTTCATCCTCTTTTATTCCCTTTCGACTTAGGATAGCCTGTACTTTACAGATTAACACCTCGGTATCGAAAGGTTTTGTAATATAATCATCAGCTCCCACATGATATCCTTTAAGGATATCATCTTTCATGGCTTTGGCAGTCAAGTAAATTAGTGGTATATCTTTATTAATAAGTCGAATTTCTTTACCAACAGTGAAACCATCAACATTTGGAAGCATGACATCTAAAATACACAAATCATATTGACTATTCTTAAATGTATCTACAGCTAATGCTCCATCATCTACCCACGTTACATCATAGTTATTGATTTCTAAATATGACTTTAGTACAGTTCCGAAACTAAGATCATCTTCTAAAAAGAATATTCGTGATTTATCTGACATATATTATTGTTTTTAATGCATTTATCAATACTTTCTTTTAACGTACATAGTGAGGTATAAAAACCTCAAAAGTACTTCCTTTCCCTAGTTCACTCTTCACAGAAACTTTTCCTTTATGTGCATCTACAATAGCTTTCACATAGTTCAACCCAAGCCCAAAACCTTTTACATTATGGATATTACCAGAGGTTTGTCGATAGAATCTTTCAAATACTTTATTTTGAACAGAACGATTCATGCCCATACCCTTGTCTTCTACAGAAAACACAACACCGCCCTCTTTGTTTCGAGTACGGACGGTTATTTGAGGAGCCTCAGTAGAATATTTATTGGCATTATCTAACAAGTTATTAATAACACTTGAGAAATGATTGGGGTCAGTGAAGATAATGGGATTCTTAGCACCAGGAATAAATTGAATACTTCCCTCTCGTTGTTCTACTTGCAGTTTAAAACTCTGGATATATCTATCTAAAAGTTCATGTATATCAAATTCAGTGAAGTTCAGCTCTAACTCTTTTCTTTCAAACCGAGCAATACGAAGAATCTTCTCCACATGTAAATTCATCCTCTTGTTTTCCTTTTTTATCATCTGTGCAAAGAAAGATATCTGCTCGGGATTCTCTATGATGCGATCATTCATGATGGTATCCGCAGCAACTCCAATAGTCGCAATTGGAGTTTTAAACTCGTGAGTCATGTTATTGATAAAATCATTTTGCATCACCGAGGTCTTCCTTTGTTTAAGTATCAGGTATAAACTTAATACAAATGTAAGTAAAATGAATATCGAAAATAGCGTCGATAGTATTAGCATTCCAACAATAGAACCAACAATATAATTATTCCGATGGGGGAAGCTAACTCCCAACTTATAGCCCATTCTTAATATCGCAGATGGGAAAAGAGACGCATAAGTTGCATTAGAACTATCAAAATTGGAAGAAGAGCAAAATAGTCTCTTATTTTGAGAAGAGAGACAATAGGTATAATCCGTTTTTATACCCTTGTTTTTTAACTCTTCGTTCAATATTTTATCCACTAGCTTAGGGTCCATTTTATGACCTTCTTCCCATGTCCGCACTTCATTTGCGACTTTCAACATAAAGTCTTCAAACTCTCCCATTTGTTGCATAATAGATCCATTGAATGCTTGAAGTTCAACATCCATATTTCTGGATACTGGTTGAGTAGGTCCCACTTCTTCTCTTCTATTATTTCTACTATTTCTCTGCATCTGTCGTTGCACTTCTGGGTCGAGAGGAATGTCAATATGCAAATCATTATGATTCGTATTGTTGAGATAGGGATATGCTTGAATTTCGACAGTTACTTGCCCCTGGGGTAACATATTCTGAGGAACCATACCTTGTACAAGTTGGCCTCCTTGTAGTAGAAGTTTATTAATATTAAGAGAGTCTGAGAATAGAATATGGTTTGCAAATTCCATCTTCTTATAATTCTCCAATCTTCTAGCAGTTTGGTATATTGCATCATTAACACTCCGTTCGAAGATCTCATTCTTTACATCAATAGCATTCTTAATCCAATATATTTGAATTCCTAAAATTCCCGCTAACGAGACAGTCATCAGACCAACGAGTATATTAATATAAGCTTTCTTCATATTATCCTTTTGTTTTCTGCTCAAGTTCAAAGATAAACAATTAAAAGGAGCATATTTAATGCGTTAACTTTTCGTTAACTGTAATTAACCGCGCATTAACCGGAATATATTTTGTTTCATCCTACTTTTGTAATGTAGCAAATGAGAAACACACAACTACTCATTTACAACATCGTTCTTTTAAATGTTGGGTTTCTGTAAAAACCACAACAATCCAAGTAGAGATTTCATAGATTTTAGATATAGATAGTTGGTTTATTTTGTGTTACTAATAATAACACGTTTTTTCATAAGCAGATATTTTAGGGATGGAGCACATACTCCACCCCTAATTTCTAAAATTACTCTACCGAAATAATACTTAGTGTTGAGATTTCATAGATTTAGATATAGATAGTTGGTTTTAGTTTTGTGTTACTGATAATAACACGTTTTTTTCATAAGCAGATATTATAGTTAGGGTGGGACAATGTTCCATCCTAATTCTATCTCTTTCTCGATTGACACAAGAAATAAATTTGATCTCATAAGATTTACACATTATAGATAGTTGGTTTTAGTTTCGTGTTCACAACACGGTTTAGTTAGTTATTAGGTCTTGTTGGTCAAACTTAGGGTTTGATCGACAAGATATTTCAAAAGATAGATTCATAGATTAAAATATATAGATAGTTGGTTTTAGTTTAGTTTCGTGTTCACAACACGGTTTAGTTAGTTATTAGGTCTTGTTGGTCAAACTTAGGGTTTGATCGACAAGATATTTTAGAAAGATTCATAGATTAAGATAGATAGTTGGTTTTTAGTGTTAAGGGGAATAACACGTACTTTGCATTAATTGCAAGTTGGGTTCGAATGATAGTTCATTCGAACCCTTTTTTTGTCTCCTATTTTGATATCTGTATAACCAATAGTATTGCCGCCACTAGTTCACCATAAGCAATTATTGTAAAGTATGTTATAGAACAGCCCACATCCTTTCTACACCAACCAAATATCGGCATATCAACATATTACCACAACACAAACCACTTCAAACCAGACATACCTTCTTATTCAATTGGACAATCGTGCTATCTCAACCGAACGATTAGACCTAATAAATGAGCCTCAATTTGCAATATTTGCATGTATACTATTTTAAGAATTGAATATCTTATTATTTCATATCACGTGATGAAATGATAGACAATTATCATTTTACTAATTGAATAAAGAATAAAATTAATTTTGCTTATGAAGAAAATTCTACTTTTAATGACAATGTCCCTAATGGCATTCACAAATGTGTTCGCTGCACTTGAAGAGATCGTGCACATTTATCCACCTATGACATATATAAAAGGAAAACAAGGAGTAACTGCTCACACGGTTTATGGTGGTGAACCAGAAACAAATAAAGTATGGTTTCGAGGAGAAGCAATCAACGAATCCCTTATCGACTATACACGTCCAGAAGTTGTAGGCACTAATGTGTTCAAGTATCTTGCAATATCTGCAATAGATAACAATAAAGAGAATATCCTTGAAACTGAATCATGGCTAATTTTAGATGAAGTTAACCTTCAAAATGCGATTGGTGATATAAATTTGGACTATTTTTACTCTATCCGAAATACGGATAAATCAGGTGGTAGATCACGTATCCAAGTTATGGTGTCCTCTGATTACACCGGAGATATCAGTACAGCAAACATTCAAGCTGCGACATGGACTGATATTACACCAGCTGTCTACAAGCCCATAGACAAATCAGGAGACCAACAAATTGATTACTTCAAACATAAGATCGACCTTAACCAATTTGTTGGAAAAAATGTTCGAGTTGCATTTAAATATACTTGTGACTATACCGGACTTAAGTCTGTAGATGGCTCTCCTCTAATGATTAGAATTGGGGATATCCGTATAGTGGAAGGGGTTGACAATAACGGGTTTGAGAACATTCTATCTGTTGACTTTGAAGACGAATCATATGGTACCGTTAATGGTGCTGATTCGGGTGGAGCTTATGTTGAAGGATATAAGATTGGTCCTGTTGGTGGAGAATTTGAGAAGCACGCAATTAACCAAGTAGCTGATTTAAACTCACAAAACTTCTATGTGTTTCAATCAAACTCAACCAAAGAGTTCGATGATGGTAAGGTCGGTGTAGACAATCGATATCTTCGTCTTTCCGGAAAGGATGCGAACCTAGACCGTATTGCATGGTTTATTTCTCCAGAACTTGACTTCTCAAATATATCCAATGCATACATGGAGTTTAAGAACTCTATTAGATATGGAACATTTATTAATTACAACATTGAGTTACTCATCATTGAGGGATATGAAGGATATGATGGAGATGGAAGTCCAAAAGACCAAATAACCGCACTCCATAATATTACATCAAGAGTTACTTGGGGAGAAGCAAAAAATGGGTACTATTTCAATCCAACATGGACAAACTCGGGCAAAGTAAATCTTTCTGATTTTGTTGGAAAGAAAGTTCGTTTTGCATTCCGCACAAACTTCCTAGATGCAACAGCAACCAATTTAATTATTGACAACATCAATGTTTTTGCTAAGAAATCGACTTCAACATCTGTGAGAGATGATATTCACAAGGCTAAATGGTCAATATATCCAAACCCTGTTTTATCTCAATTTAATATTACTGGAACAGAGCGTGTGAAAAGAGCAGAGGTATATAGTATTTTGGGTAATAAAGTTGTAGATCTTACAATCACATCACAGGATGGCATAGATGCGACATCATTAAAACCTGGGATCTATGTCCTAAAACTTTTAGGAGAGAGAGGAACAGTTGAATTTAAGAAAATACTTAAAAAGTAATCAACTGAACAACAGATTATTTTCATAATTCAAAGCGTTGAGAGCTGGCAAAAACCAACACTCAGCGCTTTTTTCATTACACTAATCTACTCATACAATTATTCCCATACGATGGCCTTTCTCAATATCCTAGAGGAATACTAATTAGATGATGAAATACATCTGTGACGAAAGTATATAAACAGGCATAAGCTACTACTTTAATACCATTAAATAAGAAACTATTTCACACATCATTATTGTATTAAGATCTTAGAATTATCAACTTGTTTTGGCAGGAAGCATGATCTAAAATAGATATTAGTAAAAAGAAAATATTAATTTTGTGAATGGTAAAGGATACTAAAATCAAACCATGGAAATATTTCATTTCGATTATATCGTAGTTGGGAGCGGATTGGCGGGATTAGCCACAGCATACCATGCATCAAAATATGGGAACGTCGCAATTCTGACTAAGTCTGCTGCTCAAACAAGCAATTCACACTATGCACAAGGTGGAATTGCATGTGTGTATGACAAAGAAGACAAGGTTGAAACTCACGTAGAGGACACTTTAATTGCAGGAAGAGGTCTTTGCAATGAAGAAGCTGTTAATATTCTTGTTAAAGAGGGAATAGACCGTGTTAAAGAGGTGATTGATTTGGGAATGATATTCGACAAAAACGATAATGGGGAGATCATTCTTGGGCTAGAAGGAGGACATTCTCACCGACGTATACTTCACGCAGGTGGTGATGAAACGGGAGCTCGTCTTACTTCATTTATGTTGGACCAAGTTCATAAACTTCAGAATGTGACCATTTTTGAGAATATGTCGGGCACAGCTCTTCTCCACCAAAACAACATAGCAGCTGGCATAATGGCAAGTCATCAACTTGACGGAAATACAAACATTTTTATTGGGAAAAATACTGTTATTGCAAGTGGCGGCATATCCAAAGTCTATTCTAGATCAACCAACCCTGAGACAGCTACTGGAGATGGTGTGTCGATGGCTATTGCAGCGGGTGTAGATGTACAAGATCTAGAATTCATCCAATTTCATCCATCAGCACTTTCTATCAAGGGAAAACCTTCATTCTTAATTAGCGAAGCGATCAGAGGCGAAGGAGCACACCTTTTAAATTCGAAAGGAGAACGATTTATGCTAAAACAGCATCCTAATGCCGAGCTAGCTCCTAGAGATGTGGTTGCAAGTGCGATCTTTAGAGAGATGCAAAAAGAAAACTCTAATTTTGTGTGTCTTAGCATAAAACATCTGAATGGTACTAAAATGCAAAAACGGTTCCAGTCGATCAACCGGTTCTTGCTAAAAAATCATATAGATTTTACCAAACAAGATATCCCTGTTGCTCCAGCCGCACATTACATGGTGGGAGGCATCACAACAGGCATTCATGGCCAGACATCAATGCAGAATCTTTATGCTGTTGGGGAAGTTGCTTCAACTGGAGTTATGGGAGCCAATCGTCTGGCCAGCAATTCACTTTTAGAATGTCTGGTATTTGCTCACAGAGCAGTTATTCACTCGAAGAATAGCATTAAAGATTTGCCCTCATTTGAAATAGAATCGTTTGAAACTCATCAACATCATGCCACCAAAGACTCACTATTACAATATCAAAAGATAGTTCATGAATTGAGTGATATAATGATGCAAAAGGTCGGAATCATTCGAGATGCCACAACACTATCAGAAGCAAAGGAAGCTCTAGAATCCTTAAAACGAAATACTCCAGACAAAAATAGCACCGAAGGAACAGCATTGATTCAGCGGATCAATAGCTGCCTATTGATGGTAAAAATGGCAATATCTCGAAAAGAGTCACGTGGGGGGCATATACGTAATGATTACCCCAACAGTAACGAATCTTTTCGGAAACATACAAAACATTAATAAAACATTAATAAAATTAAAAAGATATTTTTGCTAGATTGCAGGAAAATAGTAACGCAATAAAAGAACTATGAAACTAAATTTAGAAGATGCATCCTATTTAATACATATTGCTTTTGACGAAGATGTTAAAGAAGGTGATATTACAACTCAAAATATCGTCCCAATAGATAGATCTACTACAGCTACAATGCAAGCAAAAGAAGCAGGTATTATTGCAGGTCTTGAGGTCGCTAAAGAAGTATTCAAATACCAAAATGACGAAGTTATATTTTATCCTATGGTAGAAGATGGCCAATGGGTAGATAAAGGAGAAGTTATTGCAACGATAACAGGACCCTATGGAGTCCTACTAACATCTGAACGCATTGCACTAAATTTCCTTCAACGTATGTCTGGAATTGCAACAGAAACACATAAGTATGTGAAAGGTACAGAAGGAACAAAAGCTAAGATATTAGATACACGTAAAACCTTACCTGCTTATCGCAGTCTAGATAAATATGCAGTCTATGCTGGTGGAGGAACCAACCATCGCTTCGGATTATTTGATATGGTGATGATTAAAGATAATCACATCAAAATGGCAGGAAGTATTACTAAGGCAGTAAATCAAGTGCGTTGCCATATCCCCAATTCTATCAAAATTGAGGTAGAAACAACTAATTTTGGAGAGGTACAAGAAGCAGTTGCTGCAGAAGTTGATATTATCATGCTTGACAACATGGACAACAACCTAACTCGCAAGTGTGTGGAATTTGTTAATGGTCGTGCCAAAGTGGAAGCGTCA
Source organism: Prolixibacteraceae bacterium (assembly GCA_028377305.1). Lineage (GTDB taxonomy): Bacteria > Bacteroidota > Bacteroidia > Bacteroidales > Prolixibacteraceae > Halosquirtibacter. Next base: position 17,159 of record JAONJW010000041.1, read on the forward strand.
GGAAATATGACAGTAGATCGTATTGAATCGGTTGCTAAAACAGGGGTCGATTTTATATCTGTTGGAGCCATCACTCATTCTGTTAAGGCTCTTGATATCAGCATGAATATTATTGACTAAGTAATGAATCTGATCATTGACATCGGGAATACCCGTATAAAATATGCATTGTTTGAAAATCAGAAGCTAATCCAATGGGAGTCAACTTCTGATTTTGATATTTGTCTTGTAACCCAATGGAGCAAATCTTTTAATATCAAAAAAGCAATGGTCTCTGACGTTAGAAACATACGTCACGAAGTGGAACCTTTAATGAAAGGTATCAATATTAAAGTTATGTTTTTAGATGAGACAACTCCTTTACCCATCAACAATAGCTATCGAACACCTAAAACGTTAGGAAAAGATCGCATTGCAGCAGTTGTTGGAGCCTGGAGTCGATTTCCAAACAAAAATAGTTTGGTTATCGATGCAGGTACGGCGATAACATACGATTTTATTGATCAAACAGGAATATATCTAGGCGGGAACATATCCCCTGGGTTACAATCTCGATTTCGTGCTTTACACGATTATACTGGGAAACTCCCACTTCTTGAAGCCAAGACAGTGGAGGAAGAAATTGGAAAAGACACCAACAATGCAATACAGAGTGGTGTTGGCTTAGGGTTGATATTTGAAGTGGAAAAATATATTAGCCACTTTTCAGAAAAATATCATGATCTTCATGTTATTATAACAGGTGGTGATGCTGTTTTCTTTGAAACGATCTTAAAAAACTCCATATTTGTAGACTTAAATGTAACGATAATAGGACTAAACCGAATCCTCATAGATAATGACAAATAAATTATACACTTTTTGTTTTGCCATTCTAATGGTTTGTATCTCAAACTACACTATGGCACAAAATAACAATACTAGTTCTCCTTTCTCTGCATTTGGGTTTGGAGAATTGTCCAACAAATCCACCGGTAGATCGAATTCTATGGGAGGAACGTCCATTGGTATGCGTTTTCGTGACCAGATAAACCCTGCCAATCCAGCATCATATACAGCCAGAGATAGTATGTCTATGGTGTTCGAAATGGGAGCTAGCGGTAAACAAACTCGCTTTGCTAGCGAAAACACTGTTAATAATGTTAATGATAGCAATTTTGACTACATCGCTCTTTCATTTCGTATTAAAGATGGGATTGCTTTAGCATTAGGTTTACAACCTTTCACCAACAGAGGCTATGAAATATCAAGCACATTGAAACTAGGGACATCAGAAGAGGCTACAGTTCTCTATTCTGGAGATGGAAGTGTCTCTAAATTCTTTTTCGGAACAGGTGTTAAACTATTCAAAAACTTGTCTTTAGGCGTCAATGCAAACTATTATTTTGGTACATTAACAACAAATTCAAGTTCAGATTTTAAACTTCCTTTGAGCTCTGATATCTTTTTCGAGAACACAAACAGAATTAGGGGATTAGGAGTGGATGCAGGACTACAGTATCAAATGAACTTGGGTAATGAACCTAAAAGCCCATATATGGTGTTAGGTTCGACATTTAAATTCGGTGCAAATTTAAAGAGAGATTACGATATCCTAAGATACTATACCAATCACACTGTTTCCGGATCAGGTATCACGAGCACTAACGACACCATACAAAATATATCAAGTACCTCAAAAGATGTTAATTTACCTTTTGGCGTCGGAATCGGAGCAACCTATGTTATACCTGATAAATTAACTTTATCCGCAGAATTTTACACAGAAAATTGGAGCAATTATAACGACAATGTAGGCTATAAGTCTGACAATGTTAAATATGGATCTCGTTATATGGCTGCAGCAGGTTTGGAATGGATACCAGAGAAATACGCTCTGAGAAATTATTTCAAACGAATCTCATATCGTGCCGGAGCACGAATGGAACAGGATTATATCTCGATCAATGGCAACAATGTAAATACCTACGCAGTTACAGCTGGTATTGGATTGCCTATATCACGTCAACGTTCTACTTTGAATATTGGCGTAGAGTTTGGAACCAAAGGAAGCTCAACAACCACAAGTTATAAACAAGACTACACGAAGCTGTACATTAGTTTTGCACTTCATGATTATTGGTTCTTCAAACGTAAGATTGACTAAAGAATATAATAGTAGAATTATATATTGAAAGCAAAATGAAAGCAATTTTTAAAAGAACTCTAATGTTGATGATCGCATTCTCTTTGAGTAGCGTAGCAGCATTAGCGCAAAAGAAAATCACTGGGGTAGTTTACAAAGAAGGTAAACCAGCAGCAGGTGTGGAAGTATCAGCACACAAATCGAAAGATTCATATTTTACTAGTTTTGACGGTAAGTATGAACTTACTATTTCTTCTAAGTCAAAATACATTCGTTTTGCATTTCCTGACAAAGAGGAGAAGTTTGACATTGAAGGTAAAGAAGGAGACGTTTTTAACTACAGCTACGGAGGTAAGCCATTTAAAGCACCTAAAGCGACAGCAGGTGGTGTAAATTTAAGTTCACACTCTGAGCTTATTAAAGAGAAAAACAGTAAATATATTAGAACAAGTAGTTTATTTACTGACTTCTACAAACAAAAAGATTATAAGAGTGCGTTAAAACCTTGGGAAGTTCTTTACACTAAGTTTCCGAAATCATCTTTAAATATCTACATTAAAGGTATTAAGATGTATGATGCATTCATCAACCTTTCGACAACTAAAAGCGAGATTGAAAAGCTTGTGAATAAAGAGTTGGAGATCTATGACCAGCGTGCTAAATATTTCGGTAAGAAAGGTTATATCGAAGGAAGAAAAGCAATTGCTTATCTTCAACATATGTATGATCGTGGTAACATGACGGATGAGCAAGTTAAAGTAGTTTGTAAGAAAGGCTACACAATGCTAGACAAAGCGATCAAAGAGGAAGGAAACAATACTCAATTAGCCGTTCTTCTTCTTTATATGCAGGTTTCAGGTGATCTTTATCGTATAGGTGAATTAAACAAAGAACAAATCATCAAAAACTATGATGTTACCACAGCTGTTATGGAAGCAAACGACGATAAAGATGATGATTCATTAAACACAATCAAAGCAGCTATCGACAAGATGGTCGTGAAGAGTGGTGCTTTAGATTGTGAATCTATCGTTGCTATTTATGAACCTAAATTGAAAGCGAATCCAGACGATATCGTATTACTTAAGAAAATGATGGCATTGTTCCGTCGTCAAGACTGTACTGATAGTGATCTATTTAGTGAAGGAGCTGAGCGGCTTTACGCCATAGAGCCATCTGCTGGTGCAGCAATCTCATTGGCACAGCGCTATGCTAAGAACCAAGATACAGAAAAGGCGATCGAGTACTTCAACAAAGCTCTTGAGATGAATAAAACGGAGCAAGATATCGCAAATGACTTCTTGGCAAATTACTTCTTGGGAATAGTCTACTTTCAGAAAGCATCCTATGGAAAAGCATTCAAGCATGCTAAAATGGCTATCAGCGCTGATCCAGAAGATGGGAAAGCATATATGCTAGCAGGAAACATCTTAGCTGTAGGTTCTAAGACGTACGGGGCAACCACATTTGATCACTCTATGGTGTTCTGGTTGGCATCCGACTATTTTGCAAAAGCAAAACGTGTGGATCCATCTGTAGCTGCAGAGGCACAAAAGAAAGTATCTACTTATAAGAAATATTTCCCTGAGAAGAGTGAATTGTTCTTCCAAGGATATAAAGTAGGACAAACAATACAGCTTGGAGGATGGATTAACGAATCAACCAAAGCAAGAACTAAATAATACCATATGCTGGTAATTAAAAAATATAGGAATATAGTGGCACTACTTTTAGTAGTGTCCACTCTATTCCTTTTTTCATGTAATAATTCAGAAGGAGATGAGAATATCCTACCTGATTACAAACACGAACCCATTTCGACTGCAGAAAACTTTTCACTGACCTTTACAGATTCAGCGAAAGTGACCATGCATTTTACGGCTCCTGAACTTATCATAGATACCAAAGAGATAAATGAAGAGGTGCAACAATTTAAAGTATGTCCTAAAGGCTTTATAGTAGAACGTTTTAATAACGATGGAGTGATGGTAGGTAAAATTTCTGCCGACTATGGTAAACAAGAGGAAGCTCTGAATCGTTTTGAAGCTAGAGGTAATGTAGTCGTATTGAATGAAAAAGGGGATACTCTAAAAACGGAGCATCTAATCTATCTTCAGAAGAAGAAGAAAATATACTCGGATGTATTTGTTAAAATAATCCAAGAAAATAGAATCATTACGGGTGACAGTTTTGAATCTGATGAGAATTTTGAAAACAGAGTTCTATATAATTCAAAAATACAAATGGATATCGACAATGAGGATATCCAAAATAAATAAGTACGAACTAATTATAACATAAGATGAGTAGTTTTGCCATTGTTATCATTACTATGGTTCTCTCTGCATTCTTTTCAGGCATGGAGATCGCATATTTATCTGCAAACAAACTAAGGTTAGAGGTAGATAAAAATAAGAATGCGTTAAACTCACGTCTATTGAATATCTACACCAACCATCCAAGCAGATATATATCCACCATGCTGGTCGGGAATAATATCGCATTGGTATTATATGGATTAGCCTTCTCAAGCATACTAGAGCCTCTTGTTCAAGGGTATGTAACCTCATCAACTGCAGGTCTGCTATTACAAACACTCTTATCGACTCTACTTATTCTAGTTTTTGCAGAGTTCCTACCCAAAGCACTATTCCGTGTTAACCCAAATTTAGCAATTAACATCTTCTCTTTTCCTGTAGCCTTCTTTTACATCCTATTTTACCCTATTACATCTTTAACAAATATAATTACCAAACTAGTGATGAAGCTTTCCTCAAGAGGAAAGAATATGATGGAAGATCACGAGAAGCAGATTTTTGGAAGAGTCGACCTTGATAATCTGTTAAATGAACACAAACGAGAGGATAAGGAACATATTCCCGAAAATGAGATTAAACTATTTAAAAATGCTTTAGATTTCTCTAAGGTTAAAATTAGAGAATGCATCGTTCCACGACCAGAGATTAATGCTCTTGAAATAAACAGCACGATTGATGAGCTCAAACAGATGTTGATCGAAACAGGGCTTAGCAAAATATTGATCTTCGAAAACTCCATTGAGCATATTGTTGGATACATCCACTCCTCAGATCTATTTAAACATCCTGAAAGTATTAAAAAGATCCTTAGGTCAATTACGTTCGTTCCTGAGACAATGGAAGCGAGTAAACTTTTATCCAAATTTCTAAAGCAAAACCAAAGTATTGCTGTAGTTGTAGATGAATTTGGAGGAACTGCAGGGATCGTGACCAATGAAGATATTCTAGAAGAGATATTTGGAGAAATCGAAGACGAACATGATAGCGATGAATATATCGCCAATAAGATAGAAAAGAATGTATATATGCTTTCAGGTAGACTTGACATTGATGATTTAAATGAAAGATTCCATCTTTCATTACCAGAGAGTGAAAACTATAAAACTATTGCCGGACTAATCATTGACAGAAGTGAGCGCATACCAAAAATACAAGAAGTGATTAAAGACGATGAATATGAGTGGAAAATCATCAAGAGTACTCCTACACGGATTGAATTGGTAGAACTAACCATAAAAGATGTAGACACAAACTAGGCATACATCTAAATATTTGTTAATTTTATATTCAAAAGCAGGAATAAATTGGTCAACTCGATCGATAATGCCCCTTTTTATTCACAACTATTTTACTATATTCGTAGCTCAAATGGAGTTATTAGAACTTTAAACTTGTAATTACAAATTCACAAATAAATATCGATGGCAACATTACAAAAGATTCGAGATAAAGGTAGCATCTTCACAGGGATACTGATTGGTGGAGCTCTACTTGCCTTTGTGCTTGGAGGTTTAACTAAATCGTGTGGCTCGTCACAAAGAGATGAGGCTATGGAAGTAGCTGAAATCAACGGGAATTCTATCAAGCAACCAGAATATCAAAAGATAGTTAATGACTTCACAGAAGTTTACAAAATGAGAGCGGGTGGTGCCTCTGTAGATGAAAGAATGTCACAACAAATTCGTGAACAAGCATGGCAAATACTAGTTCGTAAATATGTCATGCAAGACATTTACGAAGAACTAGACATCAACGTAACTTCTGAAGAGTTATTTGACATGATTCAGGGAGAAAACATTCATCCTATGATCAAACAATTATTTGGAAACCCACAAACAGGAGAGGTAAACAGAGCAGCTATTGTTCAATTCCTAAAATCTCTTCAAACTACGGCCTCTGCACAACAAAGAATGTATTGGAACTTTTTGGAAGGTCAAATGATAAACGACAAAAAGTTTTCTAAATACGGAAGTCTAATTAGCAAAGGTCTGTTTGTAACAAAACAAGAAGCTCAACTTGATATTGCAGAGCGTAACAACCAATTTAATATCGATTATGTTGTAAAAAACTTTAGCTCTGTAAGTGATAGCTTAGTACAAGTAAGCGATGCAGATCTGAAAGCTTATTACAATAACCATAAAGATAGCTACAAGCGTGATGAGAATGTTACCATCAAATATGTTGTGTTTAATGTAGCACCTTCTAAAGAAGATGATACTCAAACCAAACAGTGGATGGAAGATCGTAAAGAAGAATTCACTACTACTGAAAACTTAATTTCTTTCTTGCGCCTTAACTCAGATGTTGCCTATACAGATCTATATGTCAAACCAGCGGAAGTTGCAGCAAACCTTAAAGATTTTGTTGCTAACGGACAAGAAGGTCAGGTATATGGACCTTACCAAGAAGGCAACAGCTGGAAAATGGCTAAGATCGTAGATTTCAAAGAGATGCCAGATTCAGTAAAAGCAAGACATATTCTTCTTCCGGTACGTAGTCAAGCTGATATGGTTAAAAACCAACACTTAATCGATAGTTTGAAGACTGCTATTGAATCAAAGAAGACAACTTTTGCTACAGCAGCTAAAACGTATTCACAGGATCCTGGTTCTGCTGCTAAAGGAGGAGACCTAGATTGGTTCAAAAGAGGACAAATGGTACCTCAGTTTGAAGCTGCAGCTTTTTCTGGAAATACAGAACTTCAAATCGTACAATCTCAATTTGGATTACATTTGATCGAAGTACTTAAGACTGGTAAAAAAGTAAACAACGTAAACGTTGCAGTTCTTGTTCGTAACATTGAGCCAAGTACTAGTACTTACCGTAATGTATATGACAGGGCTTCTAAATTTGTTGTAGAAGCACAAAACAACGAATCATTTGATAAGAAGGCAGAGGAAATAAGTATTGCACCTCGTATTGCAACACTATCGAAGAATCAACAAGAGATCGCAGGTATTCCTCATTCAAGATCAATCATTCGTGCTGCATTCACTGCAGAAGAGCAAGATCAACTAATTCTTGACTCTAAAGAAGCGGCAATCTTCGAATGTGATGACAACTTCGTTGTCGCTCTTCTATCAACCAAACAAGACAAAGGAACCTCTCCTTTTGAAGCTGTTAGAACACAAGTTAGAATGGCTGTTGAAAAAGAGAAAAAAGGTGAATATATTGCTGTTAAAATGAAAGGTGCCGACCTAGCGACTATTGCTTCTGCAAACGATATTACAGTAAAAACTGCAGACAACCTAAACTTTGCATCATATGCAATCCCAGGTGCAGGTATCGAGCCAGCAGTAATTGGTGCAGCAGCATCTTGTAAACTAGACCAAGTTTCAGCTCCTGTAGTTGGAAACAACGGTGTATACGTAGTGAAGGTAACGAAGAAAGAAAAAGGTACTGACACGAACGTGGATGCTGCTCAAAAACGTCTAGCAGGTGAGATTGCTCAACGTGCGGCTTTCCAAGCATACAACGATCTAAGAGAAGTAGCAGATGTACAAGACTTCAGAATTAAATTCTACTAGTCAATCACATCACACAAAATATCTAAGGGATAAACCGTAAAAGGTTTATCCCTTTTTTGTCTCTGCACAAACCAACTAACTTTCCAGAACAAGGGATGTTCATAAAGAAGAAGAAAAGCCTAGCCTATTACATTTTCAAAATCATAGTGTCTCTTCATTCTTTCTATTAAAAGAGAAGGTAACAGCTAATACCTTAAAGGGGTATCACTTTAAGT
>JAONJW010000042.1 GCA_028377305.1 Prolixibacteraceae bacterium
AGTTTTTATTGTGTTTCAACATTCCCTGAAGGGGAAATATAACATAGCCCAGTGTGAAGCGCTGGGAATAGTGTAAAAAAAGGAAGGCTGTAAGTCTGATTTCATCAACTTTCGTTAACGTTGGGGGTACGTAGTCTGTGCCAATTTATTGTCACGCTGTGCACGATGGTTGATGGGAATAAGGAGGCGCGAGCATTGCGCCTGTACGAGGTCATGGAGTTGCATGATGGTGCCGAGCGGAGCTCAGCGTTCCCAGGGGTTGGACTATTCCTCTTATACCAATTTATTGTCACGCCATGCGAGTTGGTTGATGGGGTTAAGGAGGCGCGAGCATTGCGCCTGTAAAAGGTCATGGCGTTGCTTGGTAAAGACGCGATGCTCGCGTCTCAAATTATAGCCAAGGGTTAGATGGATCATTATAAACTGTATTGCGATTCATCAAAGAGTGAAATGGATTCAATTACCAATACACGTTTAAGTCGTTTCCCAGTCGAAAAAAAGAATGTTTGGCATTTTCATCCTATTGCTTTTGTCGAGCAGATGCAGAGGATAAGCAAAATGAAAGATATTGATATTACAGATCCCGATAAGTGGATATCTCAATTTGATATTTCAGGAAAAGCCTGTTTCACTACTTGTCAGCTTATTGTTAAGAAATATAATGTCATTAGCGATAAGGGAGTTGGTCATAGAACAAAGAAATATGCAAATGGTACACCATATTTTAGTGGTGCCATACAGGTGGCCATACAGATGAAAGATGGTTCGCTTCAAAGTACAGGAAGGGAACAAGAGGGGATAGACTACATAGACCAACAGCTTGATGCAGGATATCCAGTAGTGATTGGTGTGGATGATGGACGTCGTACGACATACAACTCTGATCATTCAACAGAACACTTCCTTGTGATTACAGGAAGGTTGACTGATGATAAAGGGCTTTATTATAGATTTCTTGAAGTAGGAACTGGTACAAATAATAGAGAGAAACGTGGCTATACTCCCAAAAATCGCCTATATGTTACGAATAATAATATGATTCAAGGAAAAAAATTCCCTGATCGTAAGAAATTTAATAAAACCTATACGGTAGTACAAATAAGAAAAAACAAACCATTATGAAAAAAATAAGCTTGTTATTTATTTTATTATCAATACTAATCTCATGCAAAAATAAAACGAAGGATAATCAGAAACCTAATCCCATCAAAGAGACTGGTGATGTTGAAAATAAAAGCTGTAGTCGTAAGCCGTTAACTTTGTCTGATAGTGCAAAAAAGGTAAATATGGGTAACATTCCTATATCAAAGGAGAAACTTAGCCCAAGTATCATTATAGGTAAGACATTTTATTATACCTCAAGAGATGAGAATGGGAAAGATGTTGTACAAGATATATATGGTGAAGGGTTGACTGGAATAAGATTTTCTAAAGATTCGATGGTCAGTTTTGGTATTGATTATGGCTCAGTAGGAATTGATTCTATTGTATCTTATTGTAATCATCTTAAGATCTATACAAGTGATAAGTTTTTTGATAGTGATGAAGGAAAATACGTAAATAATTATTACGTATATTCAGCATTTAAGGCGAAGAATAAAGTAAACTTTATAAATTTAGCAGGAGATGAAATAATCGATTGTAATTTGGATATTCCTGATAATAAAGCTACACTATTGGTTGATAGTGTTTATGCCAAGGATCTAATTGTAAAGTTTAATCCGTGGTTGGTACAGCCTTAGATCCTTATAGAGAAAAAGACTATCAACGTCGGTTATCGGAAGGAATGCCTGAGGCACTATATCCATCTTTTATCCCAACTCCAGAACATTTTGATAAAAACTTTCATCGTTTATATGAATTAAATAAGGACGTTCCAGGAAGGTATCGAAATTCAATGAACGATCGTAAACGAAAGAAAGAGAATCCTCTTGGATATAAAAGAAATGATGGACCTCCTGCTTCAACCCATCCAATCGTTCATATTATTGAGGGTTGATTTCGTACCTATTATTAAGGAACCGCATAAAAATATTGTATCCCTACAATGAAGAAGCCTTTGGTCGAAGGAAAAGACCCCACGTATAGTTGGGAACAGGCAAGTGTTGCCTTTCGATATACATTAGGAGAAGGTTTGGTCTGCATGGAAGCCTTTCCGACCCAAGGGCGCAAAAGAATAAAGTGTAACGATCGTTATTATGTGCCAGGTTTAATCTCGATGTCATTTGGAGACCTTTCGACCTCCTTAAAACTAAAGTTTGAAGATCATGTTCATGGGAAGCTTATGGTGGGCGGAATGTCTATGGAGGCATTTTCTTTTAGGGTGAGTGCATACTATATTGTAAATGAACTTGTGGGAGTTGACAAGGACTCTAAATGTTTGGGACAATGTTTGTCCTTGAATAAAGAGATTCGCCAATCCCCTGCTTTCAATAATCCTTTAGTTGTAAGTCGTACAAACGACAATGGTTTGTATTATAAACTTTCAATGAAAGAGGTTCCTAAAACTATTTTAGAAAAAGATAGGGTTATTCTAGGAGTAAATTTAGTTCACGATTCAGGACTTCGTTTGCCTTTTCGACATAATCGCTCTTTTTATATCTCTTTGCGAAGAGAGTGTAATTTGATCAAACAGGGACCACATAGGGGTCAGATAGGTGTCAAACAGGGAGATACGTCATATTTAACTCATGGATAGTTCATTATTGGTTCATCTTTTTTGCGAAAAAGCTGAACCAATAATGAACTTAACTCGAAGAAATGTCGAACCATCTCCCTGTTTGACACCTATCTGACCCCTATGTGGTCCCTATGAGGTGTTGTATTTTGCGTAGAAGATTGTCGTTCCCAAGGATTGAGTAGAGGTTGAGATGCTTTGATTGAGTCAATGTTTTGGGATGGTCTTGTTGTTTTAGGAGGGGCTTTCTGAATAGGATGAGGAAGATGGGGAAGGCAATTTTTTTATAATAAGAGAGAGCTATTCGAGGATAAGTTTTTAATCCTCAAGTCTTTTTTTGTAAATTCGCATCTTATTCAATCAACGTAGTAACGATTTGTAGTAAAATGGATTATAATTTTCGCGAAATAGAACAGAAGTGGCAGAAGTATTGGGCTACTGAGAAGACCTATAAGGTTGATATCGATTCAAGTAAGCCAAAATACTATGTGCTAGACATGTTTCCTTACCCATCGGGAGCTGGGCTGCATGTTGGACACCCGCTAGGGTATATTGCATCAGATATTTATAGTCGATATAAGACCCTCAAAGGTTTTAACGTACTTCACCCAATGGGGTATGATGCATATGGACTTCCTGCGGAGCAGTATGCTATCCAAACAGGACAACACCCTGCAATCACTACTGAAAAGAACCTTGAAAGATATCGCGAACAGCTAGATAAGATTGGTTTCTCTTACGACTGGGATAGAGAGATCAAGACCTGTGATCCTAAATATTACAAATGGACTCAGTGGGCTTTCATTCAAATGTTTGAACACTATTTTGATGTAGTGGGACAAAAGGCGATGCCTATCGCTGATTTGATCGCTTATTTTGAGCAGCATGGTAGTGCAAACCATACGGCGGATGAGAGTGAAGAGCTTGAGTTTTCCGCAGCACAATGGCTGGCTTTTAATGCGAAAGAGAAGTCGGATGTATTGATGAACTATCGTTTGGCTTATTTGGCTGACACGATGGTGAACTGGTGTACGGAACTTGGTACGGTATTGGCTAACGATGAGGTAAAAGAAGGTTTATCGGTTCGTGGTGGATATCCTGTGGTACAGAAGAAGATGAAGCAGTGGTCGTTGCGTGTTTCGGCATATGCACAACGTCTGTTGGACGGTTTAGATCAAGTGGATTGGAGTGAGTCATTGACTGAAATTCAAAAGAATTGGATTGGTCGTTCTGAAGGAGCTGAAGCACTTTTCAGTGTAAAGGGACAAGATCTTGATTTGGAGATTTTCACCACTCGTCCTGATACCATTTTTGGTGTCTCATTTATGGTATTGGCACCAGAGAGTGATTATGTAGCACAAGTGACTACTACGGATCAGAAAGAGGCTGTCGAAGCTTATGTTGAGGAGACAAAGAAACGTACAGAGCGTGAACGCATGACTGAGGTGAAACGCGTAAGTGGTGTTTTCACTGGTTCATATGCTATTAACCCTTTGACCAACGAGGAGATACCTATCTATATTTCTGATTATGTATTGGCAGGGTATGGTACGGGAGCGATTATGGCTGTTCCAGCGCATGATAGCCGAGATTTTGCTTTTGCAAAACATTTCGATCTTCCGATAGTACAGGTGGTTTCCAAAGCTGGAGAAGAGGTTACTGATCCTTCGACATGGGAAGAATCGTATGATTCGAAAGATGGTATTTTAATGAATTCAGGTGACTTTACAGGTAAGAACGTAAAGGATGCAATTCTGGAGATCATTGAACTGATGGATACCAACAAGATTGGAAAACGTAAGATTAACTATAGATTGAGAGATGCAATATTCTCTCGTCAAAGATATTGGGGAGAGCCATTCCCTGTATGTTATAAGGATGGGGTTCCTACCATGATAGATATGGACGAACTTCCATTACTTCTTCCAGAGGTAGACAAATATCTTCCTACGGAAGATGGTGATCCACCATTGGGACGTGCTAAAGGGTGGGTTTCGAAAGATGGTTACCCTATTGAATTGAACACGATGCCTGGTTTTGCTGGTTCTTCGGCGTATTATCTACGTTATATGGATCCACAAAATGACAATGCTTTGGTTTCGAAAGAGGCAGATGAGTATTGGCAAGATGTTGATCTTTATATTGGAGGAACAGAGCATGCTACGGGTCACTTGATCTATTCTCGTTTTTGGAATAAGTTCTTGTTTGATATCAACGAAGTGGTAAAAGATGAGCCATTTAAGAAGTTGATCAATCAAGGTATGATTCAAGGACGCTCTAACTTTGTGTATAGAGTGAAAGGAACCAATCAGTTTGTTTCGTTTGGGTTGAAAGACGGTTATGATACTACGGAGATTCATGTGGATGTGAACATCGTTCATAATGATGTGTTAGATCAAGATGCTTTCAAGCAGTGGATGCCAGAATATGCCGATGCAGAGTTTATCCTTGAAGAGGATAAATATCGTTGTGGATGGGCTGTTGAGAAGATGTCTAAATCGATGTTTAATGTGGTTAATCCTGATGATATCGTTGCCGATTATGGTGCAGATACACTTCGTTTGTATGAGATGTTCTTGGGACCATTAGAGGCATCTAAACCATGGGATACCAATGGTATTGATGGGGTGCATAAGTTCCTTCGTAAAGTTTGGCGTTTGTGTCATGATGTGAATAACAACTTTATGGTTTCAGAAGAGGCTCCTACGGCTGATGAGCTAAAGGTGTTACATAAGACGATAAAGAAGATTGAAAGTGATATTGAAAAATTCTCTTTCAACACATCGATATCAGCCTTTATGATCTGTGTGAATGAGTTGACTTCATTGAAGTGTAACAAGCGTGCAATATTGGAGCCATTTATCCAGTTGTTGGCACCATTTGCTCCACATATCTCTGAGGAGTTGTGGTTTGCTATGGGACATGATACCTCTATTACAAAGAGTGGATTTCCTGTTTTTGAAGAGAAGTACTTGATCGAAGATAGCTTTGAGTATCCAGTATCATTTAATGGTAAGATGCGATTTAAAATAGCTTTGCCAGTAGATATGGATAAAGATAGTGTGGTGGAAGCTGCATTAGCACATGAGGCTGCACAGAAATGGATTGAGGGTAAGAGTATTGTGAAGACGATCGTAGTACCTAAGAAGATAATTAACATTGTTTTAAAGTAGCCCATAATAGATATTCTAACAAAAAACAGGTGTTTTGTCATAAAACACCTGTTTTTTTAGATCTATTTTCGCCGGAATTTTATTTTCTAGATAAAAATCATATCATTGCAGTGCAATGTTTTTAGATGTTACCTCTCGTTAAAATAGTTGGTAAAGAGAGGTTTATAGTGTGTAGTTTTTATGATTATTTTATCGAAAGGTGTCTGTTCAGTACCTTTAAATTTTTTAACCCAAAAATGAAACAAAAGTTTGTTGGAGAGTTCCGATCGTATTTGATCATGACCATTGGATTATTAATGTACTCTTTTGGTGTCACAGCATTTCTTATTCCTTCCAAGATTATTGGAGGAGGTGTAACAGGAATCGCTACGGTGATATACTTTGTTACTGGTATAAAGACAGGTTATGCCTATTTTTTAATCAACAGTTTGTTGATTTTAATGGCCATACGAAGTCTTGGAGCAAGTTTTGGAGTCAAAACTTTATATGGTTTGACCATGATGTCCTTGTTTTTAAGTTTGATGCAACAGTTTATCACCACCTCTATAGTGGACGACATCTTTTTAAATACCATTCTAGGTGGGCTTTTATGTGGACTTGGCTTGGGTATTGTTTTTAATGAAGGCGGATCGAGTGGAGGTACGGATATTATTGCGATGATGGTCAACAAGTATCGTAATATTAGTCCAGGAAAGGTGATTCTGCTATGTGATGTGGTTATTATAGGATCTTCTTATTTTGTTTTTAAAACCTTGGATAAGATGGTCTATGGATATGTATCTATGTGGGTGGTATCGTATGCTATTGATGCTTATTTGAATGGAGCCAAACAGTCGATACAGATGTTTATCTTTTCTGAGAAATATGAAGAACTTGCTGACTTTATTAATCATGAAACCAATAGAGGTTTGACAGTTTTTGATGGGACCGGTTGGTACACCAAGCGTAATGTTAAGATGATTATGACGGTGGTTCGAAAACGAGAAGCAGCGCCTATTTTTAGAAAGATCAAAGAGATCGATCCCAATGCTTTTATCTCTCAAAACAGTGTGATGGGAGTGTATGGCGATGGTTTCGATGTGCTGAAATATTAAGGTATTTTTGGATACAACCATCCTATCGGATGAATGAAATATAAAAAAGAGGTGTTACCTACTCTGTTTACAGAGGTCGGTGGCACCTCTTTGTCGGTTTGGTATACTATGGTTGTTGTGTTTGCAACTATTCTATTGTACCGTCTTATATGATCTAAAAATAATTTTTCTCGTCAATTACCTGCACTATTCCGTTTAAAATTTGAGTCTAATTATTTGTTTTAAAATAGTAGTTTAAAGATTGGTTTTGTTTTGTGAAAAAACATATTGGTCTTTGTGATAATGAAAGCTTATGGTTATATTGAAACATAATTTAACAACTAGCCAGTGATGAAAAATTTTATTTTTATTTTGCTTACTCTACTAGGAACATCCTCATGTGTAGATAGTTTTGAAGATCGATTAGCTGAAAAGATTGACGAAAAACTTGAATTAGGCGATAGTATTGTTTCCATCAATGAGATTACAGATTTTAAATGGGATACTGTTCATATTGTTAATGGCAATAGTCATAACATTGTTGAGCAAATTGTAGGACCTAATGAAATTACTGACATAGGGTACGATCGAGTAATTATATTTTGTTTAGATGGAAGCATGGTTCATTATGAAATCTTACCATATGCTGAAAGTGAAGTGTATGATAATTACGTTGAATTTGAAAAACTTTCAAAAAGAGGTTCTCCAGAAATGACTTTATATAGAGGTTATAGGCTTTATAATTACTTTTTTTGCACATATACGGACTGTTCATTTAAGGCAAGGAGACACATATCTGGTACCACTAGTTATAGCATGTATTTGATCCACTGATCTTATGTGTAGAAGATTACCTATTTCTTTTTCAATATAAGTCTGAGAGCGAGGGGGTGTCCAAAAATGGATACTCCTTTTCTTGTTGTTATACCCCGCAGAAGATTTAGATCACGGATTTTTCGAATCTGTTTTATCTCCACCTGCACTACAGTTAATAGCCCTGTGTGAAGCGCTGGAGGTAGATATGACTATATAACTTTTCCTGAAGGGTAAAAGAATCACAAAAGAGCGTGGAGACGTGAGCATCGCGCCTGTACTAGGTCGGTGGCTTGATTCGTGGAGACACGATGTTCGAGTCTAAAATTTATGATCACGAACAATATGGGCACAGGTTTAATTTATCTTTCATGAGAGCGATTTCACTCTTTCTATCCATATCATCCCCTGACCAAAGCCTGACTTAACCCTGACTTAACCCTGCATTATTCCGCCCTTTGTTCGCCTTTCATTTGCCCTTTCTTCGCCAAAATCCGGCATAGGGTGGAGAATAGGCAAACGAAGGGCAACTAGAGTACGGATTTGATCAGGGTTAAGTCAGGATTAAGTCAGGGTTAATCCTATGTTTGATCCCTATTTCTCTCTAGAGAGCGTTGCATACAGCAAAGAGTAGACACGGTCTCACAAGTGGGTATAGGTTGTTTATCAGGCCCATTTATTGGCTACTATTTGTTTGAAAGAGGGGTGTGTCTGTAACAAAAACTATGGTGTCAGACGCTTCTATACTGCATTTTTATCTTTTGAGGAAAAATTGTACCATTCTTGGTCTTTTTTCGTGGTCCATGTGAAATATTAATATGCATTTTACGACATAAGCATACCGATTGTAGAAACCTTTTGCGTTATCGGTTCGGTTGATATATTTTCAGGAAACAATAAGTTTATTGTTGTTCTTTGACATGATGAAATATGGGATATATGGCCACAAATTAGGTGAACAAAGACGCGAAGAATTGATGTGCACGGGATAGCACACAGATGATACAGATTTTAATATTGGTTGATGCACAAGGAATGGGCCACGGATTGAACGGATTAGACGGATTTTAAGAAAGAACCACTAAGACATAAAGACTCGAAGGTTTTATTGTGTTTCAACATTCCCTGAAGGGGAAATACAACATAGCCCAGTGCGAAGCATCATGCCGAGCAGGAGCTCAGCGATCCCAGCGTTTGAAGCGCACGGAGATGGCCAACGGATTTCTGCGGATCTCTTTATTGAAACCCTATACTTGATACAGACGCGATGCTCGCGTCTCCTTTCATCACCCAAATGCACGCACGGAGTGCTTATAAATTGACACGAAGTTGGGAAAAATCGAAGCACAGGGATAGCACACAGATGATACATATTCAACTGATGAAATATAGTGACGGGTTTTTATGGATATCTCCCATTCTCAGTTTTTTAAGTTCCCATGAAAGGTTATAGTTGTGTTAAAGTTGTGATTGAAAATAGAGTATTCTGGTGGTGTGGCAGTATCTTATTGTTTGACTGGGTAGGTAAGGGGTTGTAGTGTAGTGTGTTGTGTTTATTTTTGCTTAGGAAACGTATTTTTGCATAATTGATTTACGATCGTTAACTTCGGCATTCCAAAATAGAAAGAATAAAAATTGTGATGAAAAAATATAGACCTCTAATAATATCCTTCATAGTAATATTAATTTCCACTGTAGTTCTTTGGTTCTATTATCAAGGTGAGAAGTTTACGGAATACGATCTTCCTTCGGAAGTTGCAGCTTTAGACTCTTTGCCAGAGCCTGAACCCGAGTTGCTGTATGGAATACCAGTAGATTCGTTCCAGGTGGAAAGTTCAGAGGTGAAGAAGAATGAGTTTTTGGCCGATATCCTATTGAAATATGGGATCAACTACCAGATGATTGATCGTTTGGCTAAGAGTTCGAAGCCTGTTTTTGATGTAAGAAAGATCCGTAAAGGAAATAAGTATACTATTTTTAGTACGAAAGATAGTTTGCATAAAGCAGCCTATTTTGTCTATGAAATTGACAATACCGATTATGTTTGTTATGATTTCAGAGACTCTTTGTCTATCGAAAAAGGACAGAAAGTTATTGAACGTAAACTAAAGCATAAGAAAGGGATTATCACCTCTTCGTTATGGAATGCGATGGTGGATAACCAAATCAATGTTCAACTTTCGATTCCTTTATCAGATATTTTTGCATGGACGATCGACTTCTTTGGTATTCAAAAGGGAGATACTTTTAATGTGATATATGATGAACTATATGTCGATGGTGAATCTATTGGAATAGGTGCTGTTTATGCTGCGAATTTCGTTCACCATGGAGAGTCGTTTGATGCTTATCGTTATGCACAAGATAGTGTGGTCTCTTACTTCGACCATGAAGGAAACAGTTTGAAGAAAGCTTTTCTGAAAGCCCCTTTAAAGTATTCTCGTATTAGTTCAAGGTTTTCTTATAGCCGTATGCACCCAGTGTTACGTTATCGAAGACCACATCTAGGTATTGATTATGCTGCTGCTACAGGAACCCCTGTCTACACGATTGGTGATGGAGTGATTATTAAAAGAGGCTACCAAAAACGAGGTGGTGGTAAATATTTAAAGATAAAGCACAACTCTGTTTACACCACGACCTATATGCACCTTCACAATTTTGCAAAAGGGATGACCGTTGGTAAGCGTGTTCGTCAAGGGCAATTGATTGGCTATGTTGGCGCAACGGGATTGGCTACAGGACCACACTTGGATTTTCGTGTGTTTAGAAATGGTAAGGCGATGGATCCATTAAAGGTGAAAGCTCCACCTGTTTCCCCAGTAAAGAAAGAGAATATGGTTGCATTTCAACATGTAGCGGATAGTTTGAAGCAACTATTACAAGTTCCCGTAGTTCAACAGAACGACTCTCTTTTACAAGATGAGTTTAAAGTTTCTTCTACCCCTTCTATTGAGGGATAGTCAGATCAACAGAATATATATTAAAGAAGAGTCTTTCCTATGGTTGGGAAAGGCTCTTCTTTTTTATTGTCTATATCTCTTTAAGAATTTCGGCGATCACAACGGGATAGTATTGGTGTTCTAGTTTATGTATTTTGTTTTGCAGCGTCTTGGCTGTTTCACCTGTTGCAATAGTGACCTCTTTCTGCAGTAGTATCTCCCCTTTATCATAAACCTCGTTTACTCGGTGGATGGTTATACCACTAACCCTTTCGTTATTCTCTAGTACAGCATGGTGTACATGAGTACCATACATTCCTTTTCCTCCATATTTAGGTAGTAGGGAGGGGTGAATATTAAGGATAGGGAAGGCTTGAATGAGCTCCGAAGGGATTTTGAGAAGAAATCCAGCAAGAACAATTAGGTCAATTTTTCGATTTTTAAAAAGGCATATAAGTTCGAATGGTTTTTCCAATTCACTCTTTTTAACCATTAGATACGGGATATCCTCTTGTTCGGCAATCTTAAGAACACCAGCATTCTTATTATTGCAAATAATTAAGTTAATGTTTGTATAGGGATCGTGCCTAAAATGCTCTATTATATTTTTAGCATTAGATCCCATTCCTGAGGCAAAGATTGATATTTGTTTCATTGTTAGAGGTTTGTGGTATTGGTAATATAGACTTTTAGACTCATATTTTCGAAAAAGGATCGACTTTAGACTGATTGCCTCTCCAAATGATAGAATTCAGATAAAAAGCTTTGAAATTAAATCCGATTCTTTATTACTTTGTATCGTAGAAAAATATTTCATTCAAATTTAATCATTTAAAATTTACAGTTATGTCTGACATTTCAGCAAAAGTAAAAGAAATTATCGTAGAAAAATTGGGTGTTGACGAAAGCGAAGTAACACTAGAAGCTTCATTCACAAACGATCTAGGAGCAGATTCTTTGGATACTGTTGAGTTGATCATGGAATTCGAAAAAGAATTTGATATTGAGATCGCTGACGATCAAGCTGAAAAGATTGGTACAGTAGGTGAGGCTATCTCTCACATTGAAGAAGCTAAAAAGTAATTTTTACATATAAAGGATTTCTTCCGGTATGGAATTGAAACGAGTAGTAGTCACAGGACTAGGAACAATCAACCCACTCGGAAAAAACATTGAAGAATACTGGGAAGGTCTTAAAAATGGGGTCAGTGGAGCTGGTCCCATTACCAGATTCGATTCTTCAAAGTTTAAAACTAATTTCGCTTGTGAGGTAAAAGAGTATAATCCAACGGATTATCTTGACCGTAAAGAGGTGCGTAAGCACGATTTGTATGCACAATTCGCTTACATTGCTTCTGATCAGGCGATCGAGGATAGTGGACTTGATTTAGACAACGTTAATAAGGATAGAGCCGGAATTATTTGGGGCGCAGGTATTGGAGGATTGGATACTTTCTATAATGAAGTAACCGCTTTCAACTCGAGACCAGAGTCGCCAAAATTCTCTCCTTTCTTTATACCTAAAATGATTGCTAATATTGCTTGTGGTAATATTTCAATCAAATATGGTTTTAGAGGACCAAACTTAACAACTGTTACAGCTTGTGCTTCTTCTTCTCATGCGATTTATGATGCAGCAAACCTTATCCGTTTGGGTAAAGCAGATGTATTGATTGCAGGAGGTTCGGAAGCAGCAATTAACAAAGCAGGTATCGGTGGATTTAATGCCATGAGAGCGATCTCAACACGTAACGATGATCCTAAAACAGCATCTCGCCCCTTTGATAAGGATCGTGATGGTTTTGTAATGGGTGAAGGTGGAGCTGCGCTTATTCTTGAAGAGTATGAGCACGCAGTAGCACGTGGGGCAAAAATCTATGCAGAAGTAGCAGGTGTTGGTATGAGTGCAGATGCGTATCATATGACTGCGCCAGATCCAAATGGAAGTGGCGCTGCATTGTGTATGCGTTTGGCATTAGAAGATGCTGATATGAACATAAATGAAATAGATTATATTAATGTTCATGGTACATCTACAGGATTAGGAGATATCGCGGAGCCTAAGGCGATCAGAGAAGTATTTGGAGAGAAGATTTATGATGTTAGCATCAGTTCAACCAAATCGATGACAGGTCACTTACTAGGAGCTGCAGGAGCAGTAGAAGCTATTGCTGGAATTCTAGCAATGCAGAATAACATTGTTCCTCCAACAATTAACCAATTTGAGTTAGATCCAGAATTGGATCCGAAAATTGATTTTACTTTCAATAAGGCGAAAGAGTGTGAGGTTAACTCATTCTTGAGTAACACTTTTGGATTTGGAGGTCACAATGCGACTTTAATTTTCAAAAAAATGAATTAACAGTGATCAAAACGTTAATACATAGGGTAAAACTCTTTTCTTCTCCTAGGAAAGAGTTTTACTTGTTTTTGAAATCTGTGTTAGGAGTGACTCCTGGCAAATTACCATTCTATGACATAGCCTTTATACACAAATCGGCGTCTAAGACGGATTTAAGAGGTTTCCCTGTGAATAATGAGCGACTAGAATATCTAGGCGATGCCATTTTAGGGGCAGTGGTTGCAGACTATTTATTTAAAAGGTTTCCTAATAAAGATGAGGGTTTTCTAACTCAGATGCGATCTAAGTTAGTGAATCGCTCTTTCTTAACGAAGCTTACGTTTCAAACAGGATTAGATCGATATGTAGAATCGACAACAAATTCGAAGAATG
Source organism: Prolixibacteraceae bacterium (assembly GCA_028377305.1). GTDB lineage: Bacteria > Bacteroidota > Bacteroidia > Bacteroidales > Prolixibacteraceae > Halosquirtibacter. The sequence continues at coordinate 13,413 of JAONJW010000042.1, forward strand.
AGACGAGCCATATTTATGGAGATGCTTTTGAAGCGCTTATAGGAGCGCTTTATTTGGATAAAGGTTATGAAGTAACCCAAAGGGTGATTGTGCAGAACATACTCCGCAAGTACATCAATATCGATGAAGTACAAGAGGTCAACACAAATTTCAAGAGTCAACTTATCGAATGGGGACAAAAGAATAAAGTCTCTGTAGAGTTCGAAACCCGAGAAGAGCCGAAACAACAAACAGGCCTTCCACCATTTGTAGCTGTCGTTAAAATAGATGGACAAAAGCGAGGCAATGGAAGAGGTTTCTCGAAGAAGGAAGCACAGCAGCTTGCTGCGAAGAGTGCGTTTGAAAAGATGAATTCCAAAAACATATAATAATGAAAAAAGGCGGGTATTCCCGCCTTTTTAACCAAAACCTAAATTCACCTTGTGAAAAACTTAGTTAACCCCAAAAATAAAACCTATTAACCACGTTTTCAGTTGCGAAATTAGACGTTTTGTTTAAAAACGCAAACAGTTGATGTTGTTTTTTTGTAAATAAATATCAAATTTCTTCTCTTTCAACCCATTGAGGTGCCCAATATTATCTTCTTGGTATATTTTAACGTTAAATCATGTTTCAAATCTTAATCATGAAAGATTTAACACTTATCTTTAACATGTCATGAATAAAAGGTTTGTATACATATTAGGTGGTGTAATGGCCGTAGTGGTAGTTCTATTGATACTTGTGCAATTTATGTCTGTAAGAAGTAATGTAGAGCTCAAAGAGGGCTACTTCCATAATCTGGTTAATAGCACGCTGGTGAATGTTGTAAGACGCCTAGAAAACGATGAGATAAAAAAGAGTCTCTCATTTGAATCGTTAGAAACGTTTGAGTCGGTCATCATGATGGCAGATTCAAGTAAGATTGTGATATTAGATACGCTTCGTTATGAAGATCCTGATTTTAACTCAAAGAAGGGACATCTGGTTCACAGATTAGATTCGATCAGCGTTTCAAAGTTGGATATGAATCGTCGACTACAGCTTGAAGACCGTCCTATATTAGATCGTATTGATACGACCATATTACGTTCGATAATCTACCAGGAGTTACATAATAATGGGATACATGCTAAGTTCTTGTGTGCGATAAAAACACGATATACCGGTGAGAATAGTTATGTATGGAAATCGGATGGATATAATAGTCGAGGTCATGGAGAAGAGACGATTATGCTATTCCCGGGGGATATTCACCCCAAAGCGTATGTATTAGCGATCTATTTTCCAGACAAGGTTGATTACATAAGAAATCAGATAGGGAAATTTATTTTGCCTTCTATTTTACTTACCTCTATTGTTCTATTGGTGTTTATAATAACATTGAATGTAATACTTCGACAGAAGAAAGTATCACAAATAAAGAATGATTTTGTTAATAACATGACCCATGAATTAAAAACACCTATATCGACCATTTCTTTAGCTTCACAGATGTTGAAGGATACAAGTTTTGAGCATTCCAAGGATTCTGTGAGTAGTATCTCGAAGGTGATTTACGACGAAAGTAAACGATTAAGTAATCAGGTTGAGAAGGTTTTGCAGATGGCTGTTTTTAATGAAGGTAAATTAAAGTTAATTTTTAATGAACTAAAAGTCAATGATATTGTTTATCAAGTAACAGAGAATTTTGGATTCCGTTTTAATAAACAGGAAGGCTCATTAGATGTTGACTTAAAAGCGACCTTTGATAAGGTCAAGGCAGATGAGGTTCATTTCTCAAATGTGATATTTAATTTATTAGATAATGCCTGTAAATATAGCGGAGGCGTTCCAAAAATTGAAGTTAGCACCTACAATATTGATGACAATATTGTTGTTGAGATCAAAGATTTTGGCATAGGAATTGCTAAAGAACATGTGAAGCAGATTTTTGATCGTTTTTATAGAGTCCCAACCGGTAATGTACATGATGTAAAGGGATTTGGATTAGGACTTAGTTATGTTCAGAAAGTAGTACAAGAACATTCTGGTGCTATTAAAGTAGAAAGTGCTTTGGGGAAAGGGACAACGTTTAAGATTTATCTACCGGCAAAAAAATAGAATATGATTATGGAACAAAAGACACGCATTTTACTAGCAGAGGATGACGAAAATTTAGGTCTATTGCTTAAGGAGTATCTTGTAGCCAAGGGGTACGATACCGATTTGTTTGAAGATGGAGAAGCAGCATATCACGGCTTTATGAAGAGTAAATACAGTCTTTGTATTTTTGATGTGATGATGCCAAAGAAAGATGGTTTCTCATTAGCAAAAGATATTCGTATGGTGAATGCGGATATTCCAATTATTTTCTTGACAGCGAAAAACCTTAAAGAGGATGTTCTTGAAGGTTTTAAAATTGGAGCTGATGACTATATGACCAAGCCATTTAGTATGGAGGAGTTAATTTTCCGTATTGAAGCGATATTGAGACGTATTTCACAAGAGAATCAAGAGTCGGCACAGACTGTATTTAAGTTAGGAAACCTTAGTTTCGATTCACGTAAACAGACGTTAACCAATGGTTTGAGTGAAGAGGTTACAAAATTGACCACAAAGGAGTCTGATCTTTTACGCCTATTGTGTGTAAATGCAAATAAAGTTCTAGAGCGTAATTTTGCATTGAAGACAATTTGGGTTGATGATAATTATTTCAATGCACGTAGTATGGATGTTTATATTACAAAACTACGTAAGCACTTGAAGCAAGAGCCGAGTGTTGAAATTATCAATGTTCACGGAAAAGGATACAAACTTATTGTATAAGTGAAATATAAGCATAAAAAAAAAGGAGCTCCTGGAGCTCCTTTTTTTTATTCATTATCTCTTTTATTCATCATCGGATTCCAACCTTGAGCTTCTAGAGGGATGAATTTACCCATTCCAGCAGTAACAAGGTTTGCACCTTCCTCTTTTTCTGTGATGTGACCTAACACAGAGATCAAAGGATTGTTTTTAATCTTATCGTAGTCTTTAATGTCTACGGTGAATAGAAGTTCATAATCTTCTCCACCATTCAATGCAGCAACGATTGGATTGATGTTCATCTCTTGGGCAAGATCTTGTGTGTTTGGGTGGTAAGGAATTTTATCCTCATAAACTCTACAACCTACTTGCGATTGCTCACAAAGATGAAGCACTTCAGATGATAGTCCATCAGAGACATCAATCATCGATGTTGGACAAACGTCATTGTCTTCAAACATCTTAATGACATCCATTCTAGGCTCCGGTTTTAACTGGCGTTCTAAAAGATAATCGTAGTCTTTGAACTCCGGCTGCATATTGGGATCCACTTTGAAAACTTCGTTCTCACGCTCTAGTAGTTGTAGTCCCATGTAGGCTCCCCCTAGGTCGCCAGAAACACAAAGTAAATTTCCAGGTTTTGCACCATCTCTATAGACTACTTTTTCTTGTTCTACTTCACCGATAGCGGTCACCGAGATGGTTAGTCCTGTTAGTGATGAGGTGGTGTCACCTCCGACTAAATCGACCCCATATTTTTGGCATGCTAGATGGATACCTTGGTATAGTTGTTCGATCGCTTCTAGCGAGAATTTAGAAGATAATGCAAGTGAAACGGTAACCTGTTTTGGTTTAGCATTCATTGCATAAACATCCGAAATATTGACCGCGATAGCTTTGTATCCAAGATGCTTTAAAGGGACATACATTAGGTTGAAGTGAATCCCTTCTGTAAGCATATCTGTGGTGACAACTATTTCATTTTTAGAATATTTAAGTACTGCGCAGTCGTCCCCAACGCCTTTAATGGTACTGTCGTTCTGTATCTCGATTTTGTTGGTCAAACGTTTAATTAGACCAAACTCTCCAAGCTCGGATAACTCCGTTTTTTGATTGCTCATAAGGATCACAGTTTTTTAAGACCTATTGGTATGATTTATATCTTTTCTGATGCAAAAGTAAGATTTGTTTGTTATCTTTGCAATTAATTTTAAATCAGTCTGAAGAGCTCTGTTGACTTGAAATAGCCTACGAAAGAGAGGTGGTCAGCTGAGATGTAGGATCGGATAATTAAAAGTCTAAAAAAGATGTTTTTTAGATATAAATTGAGGAATTAAGATGGGAGATCAAGATAAGTTACTTAATGAAGTTACACAGAGGGAGTATCAATATGGCTTTGTCTCAGATATTGAAACGGAGACAATTTCGAAAGGCCTTAATGAAGATGTGATTCGCCTTATCTCTTCAAAGAAGAAAGAGCCGAAGTTTATGTTGGATTATCGATTGAAGGCATATCGTTATTGGCAGAAAATGGATATGCCCAAGTGGGCCCATTTGAACATTCCAGAGATAGATTTTCAAGATATAATTTACTATGCTGCGCCAAAGAGTACCCCTAAGTATGAAAGCTTAGATGAGGTAGATCCAGAGTTATTAGCAACTTTTGATAAGTTGGGGATACCTTTGCAGGAACAAAAACAACTTACTGGAGTTGCGGTGGACGCAGTGATTGATAGTGTGTCTGTTAAGACCACTTTCAAGGAGACGCTATCAGAGAAGGGCATTATTTTCTGTTCCTTCAGTGAAGCCGTTCAAGAACATCCAGATCTTATTCAAAAATATTTAGGTAAGGCAGTCCCTTACACGGACAACTATTTTGCAGCACTTAATTCTGCTGTATTTAGCGATGGTTCATTTTGTTATATCCCTAAGGGGGTGAGGTGTCCGATGGAGTTGTCTACATATTTCCGTATTAACGCTTCTAATACAGGTCAGTTTGAAAGAACTTTGATTGTTGCAGAAGATGATTCGTATGTCTCTTATTTGGAAGGATGTACGGCACCGCAGAGAGATGAGAATCAGCTGCATGCGGCTATTGTAGAAATTATAGTTGAGAAAGGTGCCGAAGTGAAGTATAGTACGGTTCAGAATTGGTATCCAGGGGATAAAAATGGTGTAGGAGGGATCTATAACTTCGTTACCAAAAGAGGGATCTGCAAAGGCGATCGTTCAAAACTTCTTTGGAACCAGGTGGAGACAGGTTCTGCAATTACATGGAAATACCCAAGCTGTATACTAATTGGAGATGATACGGTTGCTGAATTTAACTCGGTTGCGTTGACAAACAATTATCAGCAAGCTGATACAGGTACTAAGATGATTCATATCGGTAAAAACTCAAAGAGTACGATTGTATCAAAAGGTATTTCTGCCGGGAAATCTAGTAATGCATATAGAGGATTGGTTAAGGTCGGGAAAAATGCAAGTAATTCCAGAAACTTCTCGCAATGCGATTCTTTGTTATTAGGTAATCAATGTGGCGCTCACACTTTCCCATACGTAGAAGTGGCAAACAATACCGCGATCGTAGAACACGAAGCGACTACTTCTAAAATTGGAGAAGATCAAATCTTTTATTGTAATCAACGTGGAATATCTACGGAGGATGCAATTGGTATGATTGTCAATGGATATGCCAAAGAGGTGATTAATAAGCTACCAATGGAATTTGCAGTGGAAGCACAGCGTCTTCTTGAGATTAGTTTAGAAGGTAGTGTTGGGTAAAGAAAATGTTGAAGTAAAAAAGAGAAAAGAGTTATGCTTAAAATAAAAGACCTTCGAGCTTCGGTAGAAGGAAAACAGATATTGAATGGTTTAAATCTTGAGGTTAAACCAGGTGAGGTACACGCTATCATGGGACCTAATGGTGCCGGAAAATCTACTTTGGCAAACGTATTGTCAGGAAACGATAAATATGATATCATTGGTGGTTCTGTTGATTTTGGTGGTAATGATCTATTGGATCTTTCACCAGAAAACAGATCAAGAGAGGGATTATTTTTGAGTTTCCAATATCCAGTGGAGATCCCCGGAGTAAGTATGGTTAACTTCTTAAAGACTGCGGTGAATGAGCATAGAAAATATCGCAACCTACCTCCTCTTAAGGCGGGAGATTTTTTAAAGATGATGCGTGAGAAGAAAGAGCTTGTTCATATCGATTCGACATTAACAAACCGTTCTGTAAACGAAGGTTTTTCTGGAGGAGAGAAGAAAAAGAATGAGATCTTCCAAATGGCGATGTTACAACCTAAGCTATCGATTTTAGATGAGACAGATTCAGGTTTAGATATTGATGCATTACGTATTGTTGCTAACGGGGTGAATGCTCTAAAGAGCAAGGATAATGCTACTATTGTTGTAACGCACTATCAACGTTTATTAGATTATATTGTTCCTGATTATGTACATATCCTTTATAAAGGTCGTATTGTAAAAACTGCTGGTAAAGAGTTGGCTTTAGAATTAGAGGAGAAAGGGTACGATTGGATCAAAGAAGAAATGGGGGAATAGTTTATGAGCGATAAAAATGCTTTAAATAATGCAACCTTAGCACTACAAGCTCTGTATCTAGAGAAAAAAGGTGCCATTATAGATAATGCACCAGATTTCTTGAATGAGAAAAGAGATGCTGCTTTGGATAGTTTCTTGGTTCAAGGAGTTCCTTCAAAGAAAGTTGAGAACTATAAGTATACTAACTTAGTAGAAGTTTTTGATCGACAGTGGGATGTTGTTGCATCTAAAGATGATGCCAACATTGATGTGGAAGAGGTGTTTCAGTGTGATGTGCCAGATCTAGATACATTTACTATTTTAATGGTCAATGGGTGGTACTATCCAAAGAATGATTTAACCGCATTACCTGAGGGAGTTACGGTTTGTAGTCTTCAGGAAGCCTTCGCTCATCATAAAGATCTTGTGGAAGAGGTGTACTGTCGTTATACAGATCACACTAAAGACCCTGTTTTGTCTTTGAATGGAATGTTTGCTCAAGATGGACTGTTTGTACATGTTGCTAAGAATGTGATTCTAGAACGTCCGTTGCAGATTATTAATTTGATGAATGGTGATTCTGATAGAATGTGTTCTCAACGTAATGTTGTTTTGCTGGAGCAAGGAAGTCAAGCTAAGATTGCGGTATGCGATCATACCTTGTCTAACCAAGCTTTTGTATTCAACAATATGACCGAAGTATTGGTTAAGGAGAATGCCTCATTAGATGTTTATAATGTTCAGAATCAGAATAATCAGACCATCAACTTAAGTGGTTTGAATATCGAGCAGCAATCTAATAGTAATGTGTTGACTCATGCAGTGGTACTTCACGGAGGGGTAATACGAAATAACTTAACGATTAACTTGAATGGAGAGAATGCCAATGCAAGTATGTATGGTATTTCTGTTGCCGATCAAGAACAGCATGTCGATAATTTTACTACGATATACCACAGTAAGCCTCATTGTGTTAGTAATCAGGTATATAAAAATGTGATGTCAGGTAACTCTGAGGGAGTATTTACTGGATGTATTCATGTTCTGCCATATGCAGAGAAGACAGCTGCTTTCCAACAAAACAATAGTTTGTTGTTGACTGAAACAGCACAGATGAATACAAAGCCTCAGTTAATCATTGATAATGATGATGTGAAGTGTAGTCACGGTGCTACCGTTGGTCAGATTGATGAAGAAGCACTGTTCTACTTAAGATCTAGAGGTATTGGTGAACATGAGGCACGATTGATGATGATCTTTGCATTTGCGCATGATGTGCTTTCTAACTTAAGAATTGAGCCTTTACGAGATCGTATTGATCAATTATTGGAAAGAAGACTTCGTGGAGAAGACTCTCCATGTGATTCTTGTGCCATTGAGTGTAACTCTTAACTCATCTGAGGGAAAGAGATATTGCTTCCAATAAATAAAAAAGCCTATCATAGGTTAATAACATATTCTACAGAAGGGTGTCTCATTGGTTTTTATAACATTCGATGGGGTGCCCTTTTTTTAATAACTATATAAGTTATGAGTTTTGATGTTCAAGAGTTCAGAAGTCATTTCCCAATTTTAGATCAGGAAATATACCCGAAGAAAAAACTTGTCTATTTTGATAATGCTGCGACGACACAAAAACCAAAGTGTGTTGCAGAGGCTGTCGAGCATTATATGATGAAAGTAAATGGGAATATTCATAGAGGAACACATAAGATGGCGTCTGATGCAACACGAGCTTATGAGGCCGTTAGAGATCAAGTATGTTCTTTTATGAATGCCGCATCAAGAGAAGAGATTATTTTCACCAAGGGAACTACTGAGTCTATTAATTTAGTTGCTTGGTCCTTAGGAGAGATGTGTCTTCAAACTGGTGATGAGGTTATTGTTTCAGAGATGGAGCATCATGCAAATATTGTGCCTTGGCAGGTGTTATGTCAGAGGAAAGGGGCTATATTAAAGGTAATTCCTTTTGATAAGAATGGAGAGCTGAGGTTGGACGTTTTTGAAACCTTATTAAGTGATAAAACAAAGGTGGTGTCCGTGAATCATGCATCGAATGTATTGGGTACAATAAATCCTATCGAGAAGATAATTCAGTTGGCGCACTTAAACGGTGCATATGTAGTAATCGATGGAGCTCAAGGTATTGGACATTGCGAAGTGGATGTTCAGAAACTAGATTGTGATTTTTACGCCTTTTCGGGGCATAAAGTATATGGTCCCACGGGAACTGGTGTCCTTTATGGCAAGAGAGAGCTGCTAGAGCAGATGCCTCCTTTTATGACTGGTGGAGAGATGATTGAAACCGTTACTTTTGAGCAGACTACTTATAATGTTTTGCCATATAAATTTGAGCCAGGAACCCCCAACTATACTGATGTAATTGGTTTGGGTGCTGCAATTGGTTTTGTTTTGTCTTATGGAAAAGGCAAGATGGTTGCTTGGGAAGAGGAGTTATATCAGTATGCTATCTCAAAGTTGAGTCAGATTGATGGTTTTCGTCTTTTTGGATCAGCTGAAAATAAAGTGGGAATAATCTCTTTTGCAATTGAAGGAGTACACCATTTTGATCTAGGAACATTGTTAGACCAGTTGGGGTTTGCCGTTCGAACAGGACGTTTGTGTGCAGACCCAATAATGGATCATTTTGAGGTGCAAGGGGTAACTCGTGCTGCTTTGTCTCCATATAACACCAAAGAAGAGGTGGACAGTTTTTATAGTGCATTGTTGCGTTTACAACAAATGTTTGTATAGTTCAGAAAATACTTTTTTGTACTTTTACAAGTAGTTTTACTTAAACGGAAAAGATAATATTAGATGAAAACAATAAACGAGGTTCAAGACGAAATTATTGAAGAGTTCTCAATGTTTGATGATTGGATGGATAAGTATGCCAACCTTATTGAAATGGGGAATGAGCTTAATGATATTGACCCTAAATATAAGGTGGATAATTACTTAATCAAAGGATGTCAAAGCCGTGTTTGGCTTTACCCTACTTTTGAAGATGGAAAAATCCATTTTGAAGGAGAGAGTGATGCCATTATTGTTAAAGGGTTGGTGTCACTTCTTTTGAAAGTATATGAAGATCGTACTGCAAAGGAGATTCTTGAATCGGAATTGTATTTTATTGATGATATAGGCTTGACACAGCATTTGTCTCCGACAAGATCCAATGGCTTATTGTCAATGGTGAAACAGATGAGACTCTATGCTTTGGCTTATGATAGAAAAATAAATAGCTAAAATGTTAGATCATGGATAAGCGTATTGACGAAATAATTGAAAACCTTAAAGAGGTATATGATCCAGAAATTCCAGTGAATGTATATGACCTTGGAATGATTTATAGTGTAGATGTAAAGGATGATATTGCATATGTGGTCATGACATTGACTGCTCCCAACTGTCCTGTTGCGGATATGATTCTAGAAGATGTAAAGTATGCATCGGAAAAAGCTGAGGGAATCAAAGAGGCAAAGGTTGAACTAACTTTTGAGCCGGCATGGGATAAGTCAATGATGTCAGAAGAGGCTAGACTTGAGTTAGGGTTTATGTAAGGAAATTTTTGTTCTTTTTAGGTAACAGCTTGTGAATGAGGAGTGATGTGAAAAAAGTGTATTTTTTGTGATTCTAAAATTTTGAAGTTAACTAAAAAGAGCTTTTATTTGCATCGTCTTAAAGAAATAAGGCGCATATGATTGACCCATGGTGTAATTGGCAACACATCTGATTTTGGTTCAGAAGAGTCCAGGTTCGAGCCCTGGTGGGTCAACCTCTAAAAGAACATTCATCCGAATGTTCTTTTTTTTTTGTCTTCATTTTTACTATCCCAAAAGAGAATTATTTTTCGTACTTTAACCATAGTCTTGTCGTACCTATAATATTGTAATCTACATTTAGATATATGTACTATGGGTTATTGGCAATATATGTAAACATCATAATTATATGATTTCGAATTTAAATATCGAGAGAGATCAAATATTCATGGGATCAGGACAGCGTATCTGTATCTACAAGATATACTCTTCAGAGATCGTTCCTACCAAGACTTTTGTCTTCGTTCATGGATTAGGAGTATATGTAGATTCGTACATTGAATGGTTAAAACGATTTGTTAATGAGGGTTATGTAATCTATAGTTTTGATTTGCCAGGGCATGGAAGGTCTTCAGGGAAACGTGGTGATGTTGGAAGTTATTCTATGTTATATACTATCATAAACAATTGCGTTAAGTGTGCAAAAGAGGACTATGTCAACCTTCCTTTGGTCTTATATGGTCATAGTTTGGGTGGCAATATTGTGTTGGCATATTTGAATGCAACTTCCGAAAACCAGATTGATTGTTGTGTGATTACTGCCCCATGGTTACGTATGGAAGGAAGGATGTATCATATTTTATATCGGGTAAGTCTCTGGTTGTACTCTAATGGGATTTCTTTGGTTCTTCCTCGAAGTATAAAGGGGATAAGACGTTGTAAAGAAGAAGATCCTTTACATCATTACTGGATCTCTACCGACACCTTTCGTCAAGCACAAAAAGCAGGGAATTCATTTTTTGATTGCGATGTTTTAGGGAATATAAGGATCTGTATTGTTCATGGAGAAGAGGATAGGGCAACGTCCCACTTGATGAGCGAGTCGTTGTCGCATCGGCACAACAATTTCACATTTAACTTGTTTCATAAAACACGTCATCACTTTCATAAATCTGAAGAAGCAGATGATATATTTATATATATAAATCAATGGATCAATGAGTCAGTTGGATATGTTTAGAACCCCAATAAAACCTCTAATAGTAGAGACTAAAATAAGTTACGAAGATAAGGTGATGATGTTAGGTTCTTGTTTCACAAAGAATATAGGAAGTCGTTTGAATCAAAATCGTTTCAATGCCCTAATAAATCCTCTCGGTATCCTCTATAATCCAAGTTCTATTGCCTCTAGTTTGGAACGAATTATTGACAAGAGCTTCTTGAAAGAATCGGATATTGAATGGATGGGAAGCAATTTTGGTTCTTACGAATTTCATAGTGATTTTAATAGTGATAGTATTGAGTCTACCCTAACAAAGATAAATAAGGCTATCGATATAGCACATTGCTATTTGAAGGATTGCCAACATCTGTTTATAACTTTTGGAACGGCATATATCTATGAGCGCAAGTTGTCAGGCAACGTTGTAGGGAATTGTCATAAGCAGCCAGAAAAGGAGTTTAAGCGTTATCGTTTATCACCAAATGATATTGTATCAGAGTGGGCTTTGCTATTAAAACAGATTTGGAAGCTTAATCCAAATCTTCAAATCACTTTGACCGTGAGTCCTATTCGACATTTAAGAGATGGTCATGTGGAAAACCAGTTAAGTAAAGCTTCACTGTTGTTGGCTGCTGATAGACTTGCGAAAGGATTTAGTGAGCGTCTCATCGGTTATTTCCCTTCTTATGAGATCATGATGGATGATCTTAG
>JAONJW010000043.1 GCA_028377305.1 Prolixibacteraceae bacterium
TGGGAGATCTATTTTTAGTAGATCTAACCGTGTCGTCTTCAAACGTTATCACTGTTGTAGTGGATAGCGATACTAGTGTTAATGTGGATACTTGCATCGAGCTAAGTCGACAAGTAGAACACAATCTTGACCGTGAGTCTGAGGATTTTGAATTGTCAGTCTATTCAGCAGGTTTAGGCGAACCATTAAAACTACCTCGTCAGTATACTAAGAATCTTGGGCGTGAGCTTGATGTTGTTACATCTCTAGGAGAAAAGTATGTCGGTGTCTTAAAAGAAGCGGACCAGGATAAGTTTATTATTGAAGAGAGTAAGAAAGAACGTGTAGAGGGAAAGAAAAAGAAGATTGTGGTAACCACAGAACACTCTTTCTCTTATACAGATATAAAAACAGCGAAAGTTGTAGTTTCATTCAAGTAAAAATCAGAGGCAATGGATAACCTTAATTTGATTGATACTTTCTCGGAGTTTAAGGAGTTGAAAAATATTGATCGTGCTACCATGATGAGTGTTTTGGAGGATGTTTTTAGAAGCGTGCTACAAAAGCAATTTGGTACCGATGAGAATTTTGATGTGATCATAAACCCTGATAAAGGAGATCTAGAAATATTTAGGAATCGTGAAGTCGTAGAAAATGAAGATTTAGAGGATCCTAATCTTCAAATTTCTCTTTCAGAAGCAAAAAAGATTGATTCTGATTACGAGTTGGGCGAAGATGTAACAGATGAAGTGAGTTTTAAAGACTTTGGACGTCGTTCAATCCTTAATCTACGACAAAATCTAGCTGCTCGTATTTTAGAGCTAGAGAAAGATAATATCTATAACGAGTACAAGTCTAAAATTGGACAGATTGTAACTGGGGAGGTATATCAAATTTGGAAGCGTGAGATTTTGATCCTTGATGATGAGGAGAACGAACTTTTGCTGCCTAAGACAGAACAAATTCCTTCAGACTTCTTCCGTAAGGGAGATTCTGTAAGAGCTATCGTTACAAATGTAGAAATGCGTAATAGCAATCCAATGATTATGCTATCGCGTACTTCTCCGGACTTCTTGTCTCGTTTGTTTGAATTGGAAGTGCCAGAGATCTATGATGGTTTGATCACTATTAAGAAGATTGAACGCGTTCCTGGTGAAAGAGCAAAGGTCGCTGTAGAATCTTACGATGAGCGTATTGATCCTGTTGGAGCATGTGTCGGAATGAAAGGATCACGTATCCATGGTATTGTTCGTGAGCTTAAGAATGAGAACATTGATGTAGTGAACTACACAAACAATGTTCAGTTATATATTCAGAGAGCACTTAACCCTGCACAAGTAACTTCTATTCGTATTAAAGAAGAAGAGAGGAAAGCAGATGTGTTCTTGCGTCCTGATCAAGTTTCCCTTGCCATTGGAAAGGGAGGTTTAAATATTCGTCTTGCTAGTCGACTTACTGGTTACGAGATCGATGTATATCGTGAGGCAGAACAAGATGACGAAGATGTAAGTATTGATGAATTCTCTGATGAAATTGATGAGTGGATTATCAGTTCATTGAAATCTATCGGATGTGATACTGCTAAAAGTGTATTGAATTTGAGCAGAGAAGAATTGATAAAACGTACAGACCTTGAAGAAGAGACCGTAGATGAAATAATTGATATCTTCCAATCGGAATTTGAATAATTATGTCATAGATATTAGGTTTGGGGCTTTAATTAGCCCCACTTCCTTGTTTTTAGGTTAATTATTCCTAACGGGAAGTATAAAGGATAGGTCTGTTACTGAGAATACTTTAATTTTAAAAAAATCAAAGCATTATATGGTTTCAGAAGGAAAAAGATTAAGTAAGGTCGCTAAAGAACTCAATGTTGGCATTAGTACCATTACTGACTTCTTACAAAAAAAAGGATTTGATGTGAAATTAAATCCTAACACAAAGCTTGAACCTTCTATGGTTAATGAGTTAGAGAGTGAATTTCGTAAAGATCATGATCTAAAAAAAGCAAGCGAGAAGGTGAATTTACGTCCTAATAGTCGTAAAACTAAAGAGTCTACATCCGAAATAGGCAGTGATGTTGGCGAAGCTCCTGTAAAGGACAGTACTCCAGTTTCTGAAGCTCCACCAAAAGAGGAGAAGAAAGTGGCAAGTAGTGAACCTAAGAAGGAGATGGTGGAAGAGAATGTTGAAAAACCAAAGCTTAAAGTTTTGGGTAAAATTGACTTACCTTCCTCTCAAAAGCCTAAGAAAGAAAAAAAATCACCTGAGCCTAAGAAGGCCGCAGTGCCTAAAAAAACTCTTCCAAAAGAATCACCAGTTGCTAAAACAACTTCTGAAACAATCCAACATAAAGCAAAGCAAGAAGTTTCTTCAAAGAAGGAATTGAAAGAAAAATCTCCTGAGGTCCGAAAGGAAAAGGCTGTTGATGAGCAACGTGTCATCGAAACTGCAGTTAAAGAAAAGCCGCAAGTCGAACTATCGACACTTCAGGAAGCTTCATCACCAGATATTACTAATAAGACGGACAAAGGCTTAGATAAGCCTAAAGAGGAAAGTAACGAAAGAATGACTAAAGAAAACGGAAAAAAGGATCAAGCTAACAAACCTGCTGAGACAAACACTGATGGTGTATTTCACACGGAAAGACAAAAGCTGTCAGGTCCTAAGGTTGTTGGGAAAATTGAGCTTCCAGTAGAAAAGAAAACAGACAAATCATCGAAGTCTGATAAGAACAAGAAGAAGAGAAAGCGTCTTCCTAAAGAGAAAGTGGATATCAATGCCAAAGGGGGTGATGGAGCCAACAAAGGACAAGGTAACCGTGGGAAGAATGGACCTCGTGGAGGACAAGGTCAAAATGGCAATCAGAATAATAAAGATGCCAAAAACAACAACAATAATAGCAACAATAGTAACAATAATAATAACCGTAGCCGTAGTGGTGGACCAGGTGCTCCAAACCGACAAAACCAACGTCCGAATAACCGTAAACATACCAAAGGTCGCAAGCCTTTAGTGAAGAAAGAGGTTACGGAAGAAGATGTACAAAAACAAATCAAGGACACTTTGGCACGTTTGACTTCTAAAGGTAAGTCAAAAGGATCTAAGCACCGTCGTGATAAGAGGCAGGCTGCAAGTGATAAAGTAGCTAAAGAAGAAGCTGTTCTTGAACAAGATAAGAAAGTACTTAAGGTAACAGAGTTTGTTTCTGTTAGTGAGTTGGCAACCATGATGGATGTAACCGCTACACAGGTAATTGCAACTTGTATGAACCTTGGTACAATGGTATCAATTAACCAGCGTCTAGATGCCGAAACACTTAGTGTTGTTGCTGAAGAGTTCGGTTATAAAGTAGACTTTATCTCTGTCGAAGTACAAGAAGCAATTGCTGAAGAAGATGATAAAGACGAAGATATGGAAGTTCGTCCTCCGATCATTACGGTGATGGGACACGTCGATCATGGTAAGACATCGCTACTGGATTACGTTCGTAAAGCGAATGTTATTGCTGGTGAGGCCGGAGGAATTACCCAGCATATTGGCGCATATAACGTAACGTTGGAAGATGGTCGTAAGATTACCTTCTTAGATACACCAGGTCACGAGGCCTTTACTGCGATGCGTGCTCGTGGTGCACAAGTTACCGATGTTGCAATTATTATTGTAGCAGCCGATGATAACGTGATGCCACAGACCATTGAGGCAATTAATCACGCCTCTGCAGCAGGTGTACCTATCGTATTTGCGATCAACAAAGTAGATAGAGATGCAGCAGATCCTGAGCGTATTAAGAGCGAACTTGCGAACCTTAACTACATGGTAGAAGATTGGGGTGGTAAGTATCAGTCACAAGAGATCTCAGCAAAAACAGGTATGGGAGTATCTGAATTGTTGGATAAAGTTCTTTTGGAATCTGAAATGTTAGATCTTAAAGCGAATCCTGATAAGAGAGCTGTTGGTTCTGTGATTGAATCATCTCTTGACCGTGGTAGAGGTTATACTTCTACAATCCTTGTTGAATCAGGGTCACTTGGTATAGGGGACGTTATTTTAGCAGGTCCTTATCACGGACACGTTAAGGCAATGTTTAATGAGCGTAATCAGCAAGTGAAGAGAGTTGGTCCTTCTGAACCAGTACTTATTCTTGGTTTGAATGGTGCACCACAAGCGGGTGATAAGTTCAACTGTCTTGAAAGCGAACGTGAAGCTCGTCAGATTGCAAACAAACGTGAACAACTTCAACGTGAGCAGGGACTAAGAACTCAGAAGCATATTACACTAGATGAGATCGGACGTCGTATTGCGATTGGAAACTTCCAAGAGTTGAACGTGATCGTTAAGGGTGATGTGGATGGATCTATCGAGGCGTTATCAGACTCGTTGATCAAGCTTTCAACCGAAGAGATTCAAGTGAACATTATTCACAAAGCGGTTGGTCAAATATCTGAATCAGACGTTATGTTAGCCACTGCATCCAATGCGATTGTAGTTGGTTTCCAAGTACGTCCATCTATCGGAGCTCGTAAGCTAGCAGAGAAAGAGGAGATTGATATCCGTCTTTACTCTATTATCTACGATGCAATTGAAGAGGTTAAAGCTGCAATGGAAGGTATGTTATCTCCAGAAATCAAAGAAGAAATTACGGCTACAGTGGAGATCCGTGAGACATTCAAGATATCTAAAGTGGGTACTATTGCAGGATGTTACGTTAGAGATGGTAAGATCACTCGTAATGCGAAGATCCGCTTAATCCGTGATGGTATTGTAGTTTACACTGGAGAGTTGACAGCATTGAAACGTTTCAAAGATGATGTGAAAGAAGTAACACATGGATATGAGTGTGGTGTAAGTATTGAGAAATACAACGACCTGCGTGTGAATGATGTTATTGAAGCATATGAACTAGTAGAGGTGGCGAAGAAACTTTAATTAGAACAATTCGTACACTGACAATATAAGAAATAGGCTGTCTTTTTTTAAGGACAGCCTATTCAATTTTTAGATGGCTATGGCTATACTATAATTTACAAATAAAAAGAGGTTGCAAATAGTATTGCAACCTCTTTCAGCTATATACATTGGTCTAATGATACCCAATCTACTTATGCGGTCATAAGTTTAGTATAAGCCTTCGAGTCAAGTAGTGCCTCTAGTTCTGTAGGATCCGAGATCTCAATTTTGATCATCCAACCATCTCCAAAAGGATCTTTATTTACTGATTCTGGAGCATCTTCCAAATCTACATTAACTTCCACTATTTTACCTGAAATAGGCATAAATAGATCTGAAACCGTCTTAACCGCTTCTACCGTACCAAAAACTTCTTCTTTTTCAAGCTCTTCATCTTCAGTCTCGATCTCAACATAAACAATCTCGCCTAGCTCCGATTGAGCAAAGTCAGTAATACCCACAGTAGCGATGTTACCATCGACTTTAATCCACTCGTGATCTTTGGTATACTTTAGATTTTCTGGAATATTCATAGCTTTAATTTTAATCTTTTTGTAACTTCCCCCTAAGTTAGAATATTTTTCGTAATAAAAATCTAGTGTGAGTCAATGAGTGATAAAAAACATATAAATTTGACGCATACGATTTTAAGGTTTAGTTGAAACTATTTCATTGATAAATATGTTTAAAGAAGTAATTCAATCTATTGGAGATATAGAAAGAGTGGCTCAAGCATTTCTTGAGGCACATTCAGAGGAGAAGGTATTTGCTTTTTATGGTGAGATGGGGGTTGGTAAAACCACATTTATAAAAGCACTGTGTGATGCATTAGAGGTCGAGGATTATGTAACTAGTCCTACATTTTCATTGGTGAATGAGTATAGTAGTAATAAAGGGAACATCTTCCATTTTGATTTCTACCGGATAAAGAATATACATGAAGTGTATGACTTTGGATATGAAGAATACTTTTACTCAGGAAATATCTGTTTGATTGAGTGGCCTGAATTAATTGACACTCTATTGCCTTCAAACACTGTTGTGGTAAAGCTCGAGGAGCTAGATAATGGACTGAGGCAGATAATGACAGAAAAACTATAGTTCTATGAATGATCGAGACTTATTAAAACTGGAATCATTAACCCAGCAGAAACTTCTTCCACAGGAGGAGTTAAAGCGTCATTTTTCTAGAAAACAACAGTTGACAATTGGATTATTAGCAACCGATCAGCGTATTGAGAACAGAATTCCTCTTACGCCTCAAGGGTGTGAACTGTTGATTAAAAATGGCAATGCGATACGGATGTTTTCTCAGGCAGGGATAGGAGCCAGTTTTAATGATGTCGATTATTCAGAGTATGGGGTGGAGATATGCCATTCAATGGAAGAGGTTTATCAGAGTGAGGTGATTGTAAAGATGACCCCATTAGATAAAAAAGACTTGCAATATCTAAAAAGAGGGCATGTGGTATTGTCTCCCTTACATCTGTATCTTCAGAACAAAGAAGGTATACAAGCTCTGCTTCGTAAGAGGGTGACATGTATTGCCTTTGAATATCTCCAAAATGACTTTAATGCATTCCCCATAACACAGATCCTATCAGAGATATCAGGAAAATTGGCTATTCAAGTTGCCTCTAACTATCTCTCGAATGAAAGCAATGGACGTGGGGTATTCTTAGGTGGGATTACGGGTATTTCCCCATCAGAAGTGGTGATCTTAGGCTCTAGTACTGCTGCCGAGTATGCTGCGCGTACTGCACTAGGAATGGGAGCGACTGTAAAGATATTTGACGATTGTGTAAACCGATTAAGAGATTTAAATGAAAAGCTAGGAGGAGGGATTTCTACATCCATATTTTATCCTCAGGCACTATCGAAAGCATTTAAGAGTGCAGATGTTGTCATTGGTGCATTATCCCAAAATAACCCTTTAGAACTCTTTATTCCAGAAGAGATGATGGATATATTAAAGAAGGGGAGTGTAGTCGTTGACCTTAATATGATGCAAGGAGGATGCTTTGAAACTTCTGAACTAAGAGGGGTTAAAGAACCGTCGTATGTAACCAATGGTATTGTCCATTACTGTGTTCGTGACATCACTACAAGAGTCTCTCGATCGGCCTCCATCGCTTTGAGTAATGTTTTAACCTCAGTATTATTAGAGCTTTCGAATTGTCCAAGTATAGAACACCACATTCGTTATCATATTGGCTTTGCAGAGGGGGTATATATCTATAATGGAGTGTTGACCAACGAAGATGTTGGCCAACGACTCGATTTAGATTATAAAAACTTAAATCTTCTGTTCCCTATCCTATAGCATAAGATAGATACTCGTAGAAATAGGCTCCAGCGTGATGCTCGTCTTGCTGGAAGGCTCTCCCACCGTCTTATATTCTTGAAGATCAAATTCTACCCAATTGGCCTTAGGAATATCTACAGTAATTGCTTCGCTATTATTATTGAATACCACGAGCAGTTTGTGCCCAAAAACAGAGTGTTTATCTTTATGCCTTAGTATAAAACCAACGATTCCTTGGTGGTACTCTTCCATAAAGATAAGGTTATGGGCGATATCTTCTTGGGTCTGTAATCGGAAAGCACCCACTGCTTTGCGCAATTGAATTAAGTGTTTAATATACTTTGATAGTTGTGCAATACTCCCTTTTTTCGAGCTCCAAGTAACCTGATTGATAAAATCAGGAGCATTATAACTATTACGGATTCCTTTTTTTGTTCGTAGCAGTTCAACACCACTGTGAAAGAATGGAATTCCTTGTGATAGCATATTGATAGCCATCGCAAGTTGTACTCTTTTTATTAGTAGTCCCTCTTTTTCAAATGGCAGCACCATCTTTAATTTATCATAGATAGTATAGTCATCATGACAAGAGAAATAGTTGATAACCTGGGTCGGTTTTTCGGCCCATGCATAGCCCTTATTAATTAAGTACTCGGGATCTACTTGTGGATGTGACACCCCTCCGATGATGGCTTTCTTGAGATCTTCCTCTTGTCCTTTCAATCCTGAGATAAAGCCTAGAGAATCGTCAGAGAATTGCGGCCCCTTTACAATATCTCGGAAGTTATCCGAGAAACAAGCAATATTCTCTAACTGAGGTGTATTGTTTTTAACTGCCCTTTGGGATTCATCTAGTGACGAGGTATCAGCTGTCCATCCCTCTCCATAGAGAAGAATGGATGGATTAATTTTTCTCAGTTCCGACGCAATGATATTCATGGTCTCTATATCGTATATTCCCATGAGATCAAATCGAAACCCATCGATGTGGTATTCTGTACACCAGTACTTCAACGAGTCGATAATATACTTCCGTGCCATCAATTTCTCTGTGGCAAACTCATTCCCACATCCACTGGCATTGGAGAGTACCCCGTCTTCATGATACCTGAAAAAATAGCCTGGTTCTGTCTGGTCGAAATAGTTCCCTTCAATAATACCAGTGTGATTATAGACTACATCTAACACCACCCCAATACCCTTCTTATGTAGAGAATAAACCATCTGTTTGAATTCTGATACTCTCTGAGATCCATCATAAGGATTGGTAGCATAGGAACCTTCTAATGAATTGAAATTTAAAGGATCATATCCCCAATTGTATCCTTCGTTAGGAGTACGCTCATCTAAATTGCAGTAATCCGAAACTGGTAGTAGGTGGATATGGGTGATGCCTAGTTCTTCTAGATGACCTAATGCAGTGGTCTTTCCATAAGAGTTATGGGTCGACTCCTCCGTTAACCCTAAAAAAAGACCTTTGTCCTTCACACCCGATTCAGGATGTTTGGTGAAGTCTCGTACATGCATCTCGTAGATCACAGCATCTGTATAACTCTTCAGAGAAACATATTGGTCTTTGTCCCATTGCGCTGGAGCTGTTTCCTTAGGATTATAGATCATTCCTCTCTGTCCATTTACCCCTGTGGTAGTGGCATAGAGGTCCGGAATCTCATGAAGCCATTGACCCTGATATTTCACTTGAATAGTATAGAATAAGTCGTGTAGATCTTTATTAATGGATGCTTCCCAGAAACCATCTTGATCTTTCAATAACTTGGTCTCGATGATCAGGCGGCCAGCAGTGCCTTTATCATAAATTCTCCATATCACATTCTCTGCGGATGGAGCCCATAAAGAGAGGGTGGTGATATTCTCTGTATAAGATATCCCAAGTTTCTTATTGAAAAATAAGTGATCTCTGTTTGCGTTATGATGGTTAGTATTGAGTGTGGTCATAAGCAACAAAATATTCGACTTTATTAATGATAGAGTTCCGTATAATAAACCAACAAAGTAGAATAACTTTTGTTCTTATACAACTAATCTAACCATGTTGTATAAACAGTTGAGGCTGAAAACATCTGTTTTCAGCCTCGTAAATATATTGTCAAGAGATGATTTACTTCTTACCCCATGAGTCTCTAAGACCAACGGTCTTATTGAAAATCATCTTCTCTGCAGTAGAATCTTTATCTACGTTAAAGTATCCTAAACGTTCAAATTGAAAGTGATCTTCCACTTTTGCATTCTTAACGAAAGGTTCAACATAACACTTCTGAATTACTTTTAATGAATCTGGATTCAAAAAGTCTAAATAGTTCTTATCCTTGTGATTAGAAGGTGCAGGATCGTTAAATAATCTGTCATAATCACGCACCTCTACCTCTACGTTCTCTGTGGTAGAAACCCAGTGTAGTGTTCCTTTAACTTTTCTTCCATCTGGAGAAGTACCTCCTTTAGAAGCTGGATCATAAGTACAGTGTAGCTCCACAATCTCACCATTTTCATCCTTGACAACTTCATTACAAGTGATGAAATAGGCATAACGTAGGCGTACCTCTTTCCCAACAGAAAGACGGAAGAACTTTCTAGGTGCATCTTCCATAAAATCCTCTTTCTCGATATAGATCTCTCTAGTGAAAGGAACTTTACGTTTACCCATCGACTCATCTTCAGGGTTATTTACAGCATCCAACTCTTCTACCTGTCCTTCAGGGTAGTTTGTAATCACCACTTTTAGTGGGTTAACAACTCCCATCACACGTTGTGCTGTCTTATTAAGGTCTTCACGAACAGCATGCTCTAAAAGAGCTACATCCGTAACTCCATTTGTCTTAGTCACCCCGATCTTTTCACAGAAGTTACGAATAGATGCAGGTGTGTATCCTCTACGACGTAGACCAGAGATCGTTGGCATACGTGGATCATCCCATCCTGTAACATGCCCCTCTTCTACCAATGACAAAAGATTACGCTTACTCATGATAGTATAGCTCAAGTTCAGACGAGAGAACTCAATCTGTCTTGGGCGATAATCACCCTCTTTGAGATGATCAATAAACCAATCATAAAGTGGGCGATGCACTTCAAACTCTAAGGTGCAAATAGAGTGGGTAATACCCTCCCAATAATCTCCTTGTCCATGGGCGAAATCATAGATTGGATAGATACACCAGGCATCTCCTGTTCTATGGTGGCTCACTTTCATGATACGATACATGAGAGGATCTCTCATATGCATATTAGGTGAAGCCATATCAATCTTTGCTCGAAGTACACAGTCTCCTTCGTTGTACTCTCCATTTTTCATCTTCTCGAACTCCTCCAAGTTCTTCGCTGGAGCTACATTACGATAAGGACTCTCCTCTCCTGGTCGAGTTGGGGTACCTCTTTGTGCACTGATAGTCTCTTGGTTCTGGAAATCGACATATGCCAATCCCTTACTGATAAGAGCTACCGCAAAATCATATAATTTGTCAAAATAGTCTGATGTATAGCACTCACTGTCTCCCCAATCAAACCCTAACCATTTAATGTCTTGTTTGATCGAATTGACATATTCAGTACTCTCTTTAGATGGGTTGGTATCATCGAATCGTAGATTCGTTAAGCCACCGTATTTCTGGGCAGTACCAAAATTTAGACATATAGACTTCGCATGCCCAATGTGCAAATATCCATTAGGCTCAGGAGGGAAACGTGTGTGGATCTTTTCTCCACCTTTGGATTCTGATATCTCCCCCTCTATGATTTGATGGATGAAGTTTGTAGGAACTTTGGACTCCTCCGTTCCGTTCGTTTTCTTCGTGTCTGTCATAATATATCTCTTTGTTCTGTAGCTAAACCGTCTCTAACGGTAATCTACAAAAAGCTAGTATTTAAATAGAAAAGAGTGGTAGGCTCTGCGAATTGTATGTTATTCTCCTACCATAGTACAAAAGTAAAATAGTTTCTTAAAATTCTTTCGATTTTTATTTATTAATTTGCATAGAAAGAGGATGGTATCCAAGGTTGATGATTGTGGATATTATCGTCTATTTTTATAGATAAAGAAATATAAGAGACCATGCAATACGGAATAATTGAGATTGAAGATATGTATTTCCATGCCTATCATGGACATTTTAAAGAAGAACAAGTGGTGGGAAATAACTTCATCATCTATGCACGTATCGAAACCGATTGTGAAGCGGCATCAAAAAGTGATGAGTTAGACGATGCGCTTAACTATTTGAAAGCATACGAATTGATTCAAGAAGAGATGCAAATACCATCCAAATTATTAGAACATGTAACGGCTAGAATTCTCGATCGTCTGTATCAAGAATTTGGAGATCAAATTAGTAAGGCTAAGGTCAAAGTTTCGAAACTAAACCCTCCTATGGGCGGACAGATCGGATCGGTTAGCGTAACACAGGAACGATAATTTTTCGTTTTTTGTGCACGGAAGTATTGTATGTAATTTCTTTTTTATTACATTTGCAACCGCAAAAGCATTAAAGGGTCGGTTGGCCGAGTGGCTAGGCAGTGGTCTGCAAAACCATCCACGGCGGTTCGAATCCGCCACTGACCTCACTGAAAGCTCATCATTATTTAATGATGGGCTTTTTTTATGTCCTTTTTCTGTGATGTTGTGTTTTTTTAACATAAAGAGTGAAACAAATGGAAATTTATTTAGTCTTATGTTAATATAAAAATATGATTATCGCCCAACACAGCCTCGGTCTCCTTTGACTTGATTGTGAACTCCCCCCAATTAGAGAGCGTATATTTAGTAGTATAACTTAATTTTGAAGAGAGAGATGAAAGGTGCACTATGCTTAATACTGAGCGTCTTTGTAATGAAGAATGCAAGACAATCTGAATATGCCACAGAAGATATCACTGCTTTAATACGGATCATAAGAGATAATCGAGACGTTTTTTTATCCGAAAAGAGAGGACAAGAGATTCTCGGTTGGAATGCCAAAGATTGTGCATATTGGGATAATGTAATCTGGACCAATAGGAGTCCCAAAAGAGTAGAAGGCTTAAATCTATCAGGTCTTTCAATTCAAACAGCCGATTTGTCTTCCTTCGATAGCTTAAAACATCTTGATCTAAGTCACAATAGAATCGTTACAATAACTTTCCCTCGTCATCTTGAGATGATAAATATAAGCAATAATGTTTTGACCGAGATAGACTGTACTAGTCTATCAAATTTAGAGTCATTGGTTGCCTCTAGAAACAAGATGAATAAAATAAAACTACCATCAGACTCAAAGTTGAAGTTGTTGAACATTTCAGAAAACAAACTAAAGAAGCTGGATTTAAATCAACAGCATGAATTGAAAAGAGTAAACTTCTCTTCAAACCAGCTTTTAGAGGTGGATCTAAGCGACAACCACCATTTGGATGTCATAAAAGGACGGTGGAATTACCTCGAAACGATTTGGATGCCCTCTGGTTTGATGAACCCATTCCCAAATATTGAGATTAAAAATAATGAGAAATGTAAGAATGGATTTCCAAAAATAAGCTTGAAACAGGACCCTAAAAGTCCTCTAGAAAAACAGCAAACGTGCAAGAATACCACCCAAATGGTTGATATTATTAATGCAATTATCTCCTTTAGAATGCCTAACAAGGATAGTGTTGTACTGTCTAATGACAGACATAAAATATATATATTCTGATCTAATGAGTGTTTGTAGTACCTCAAGATTAAGGAAGTGGTCGCTGTTTCTGTTGTAACGTCACTAAAGAGACCATATCGAGGCAAGTGGAGAGGGATAAGGTATAGGATGCAATCATCAACTACTTCCTCTATTCTCATATTTAATTGAATCGTTTTACTGACCTAACGTGATTTATATTGGCTGAAGCATAATAAGTTGTCCTGATGATAATCATATGTATCTTATTGTTAATCAATGTCTGTGTCTTCTGTTTATTGCGATTATATTCCTACCTTTATAAGGATATAATCGCAATAACTAACTAAACTGAAAACACAGAATGAATAAAAATAGACGAAGTTTCATCAAAGAACTCTCTCTGGGGGTAGGGGCTGTTGCTACTCTTCCGCTAGTTTCTTGTAAAACGACCAAAGAAGCAGTAGCGGTTAAAGATAACAAGGCGGCCGAAGCCAAAGGGTTTACTGGAAGATTTAACATGTGTGGCTATGCTGCACCTAAACTAGAGACCGTAAGGGTCGGGTTTGTGGGTATTGGCGACCGTGGTTCAGGAGCAGTGAAACGAATGAGTTTTATCGAAGGAGTCGAGATCACTGCAATATGTGATATTAGACAAGCTGCCTTAGATGGTGCACAAAAGATCCTAAGTGATGCTGCACTTCCTAAAGCCAAAGAGTTTATCGGTAGCGATACTGCTTTTAAGGAGATGTGTGATAGTAACCTTGTTGACCTCGTCTATATTGCTACCCCATGGGAGTGGCATGTGCCTGTTGCAGTAGCTGCGATGGAGGGAAATAAGCATGCTGCTGTCGAAGTCTCTACGGCCAAAACGATGGAGGAGTGTTGGCAAATTGTAGAGACATCCGAACGTACCCGTAAACACTGTGTTATTCTTGAGAATTGTTGCTACGACTTCTTCGAGATGTTAACCTTGAGTATGGCTCAAAATGGTGTGTTTGGCGACTTAATCCACGGCGAGGGTGCCTATATTCATGATCTGGACTATTGGCTATTTAATAAGCCAAAAGATGAAAAAATGAGTGATGGTGCCTATACCAAGATGTGGCGAATGTATGAGAACGAAAGAATGGCCAATGTATATCCTACCCATGGTCTAGGACCTATCTGTCAAGCGATGAATGTCAACAGAGGCGACCGCTTGGATTATCTAACCTCCATCATGTCGAATGACTTCACCCTAGAGCAACGAATCAAAGAGAAAGCAAAAGAAGATCCTTTCTTTGAGAAGTTCGTGGGCAAGAAGATGAGAGGGAATATGGATATCCAACTTATTCGTACTATCAAAGGACGTACGATAATGATTCAGCACGATGTCTCTTCTCCTCGTCCCTATTCAAGAATACATATGCTCAGTGGAACGAAGTGCTTTGCACAGAAATGGCCTAAACAGCACCTCGCTTTTGGACACCATATATTAGACAAGGAAGAGTTTAAAGATATCGAAGAGAAATATACCCCCGAGATTATTCGTCGTGTAGGCGCCATGGCTAAGAAAGTGGGAGGACATGGTGGTATGGATTTCGTCATGGACTGGCGACTGATCGACTGCCTGCGCAATGGACTGCCCGTAGATATGGATGTTTACGATGCTGCCGCTTGGAGTTGTTTAACCCCATTAAGTGAATGGTCTATTGCCAATCGCTCTGCTCCGATCGATATTCCTGACTTTACTCGAGGAGGATGGAAAACAAATAAGCCTGTAGATTTAAGCCTCTCTGAGGGTGGAACCACTGGAGTGCGAAATATTAATAAAGCCAACGACAAAGGACAACTTGGTATGGAGTAGGCTTAAATTCAGTGAGATAAATAAAAAAGGAGTTTATCAACAATGGTTGATAAACTCCTTTTGGTATGCTATATTGAGATATAAACTTAGTCTAACTTCAATACTGCTAAGAAGGCTTTCTGTGGTACTTCCACATTACCTACTTGCTTCATTCGCTTCTTACCTTTCTTCTGCTTCTCTAGTAGTTTACGCTTACGAGAGATATCACCACCATAACACTTCGCGGTAACGTCTTTACGTACGGCTTTCACCGTCTCTCTAGAGATAATCTTAGCACCGATAGCTGCTTGAATCGCAATATCGAACTGCTGACGAGGGATTAAATCTTTTAACTTCTCACAAACCCTACGTCCGAAAGTTTGTGCATTGTCAAAGTGAATCAGTGCAGAAAGAGCATCCACCATCTCTCCGTTCAAAAGAATATCCAAACGAACCAATTTCGCAGATTGATAACCAATCTGATGATAATCAAATGAGGCATACCCTTTAGAGATACTCTTCAGTTTATCATAGAAATCAAATACAATCTCTCCCAATGGCATCGTAAATGTCAATTCAATACGATCCGTAGTAAGATAATTTTGATGTGCCAACACACCACGCTTCTCCATACATAGTGACATCACCTGACCGATAAAGTCAGCTTTCGTAATAATCTGTGCCTTAATGATAGGCTCTTCAATACGATCAATAAGTGTCACTTCTGGTAACCCACTCGGGTTATAAACCTCAATCTGTTCCCCTTTATTGGTGTGAACGATATAGGAAACGTTAGGTACCGTAGTGATCACATTGATGTTGAACTCACGATCCAAACGCTCTTGAATAATCTCCATATGCAAAAGACCAAGGAATCCACAACGGAAACCAAAACCTAAAGCCGCTGATGATTCTGGCTCATAGGTTAATGATGCATCGTTTAACTGAAGTTTCTCCATCGCAGCACGAAGATCTTCATAATCCTCACTGTCGATTGGATACACCCCAGCAAATACCATCGGCTTCACCTCTTCGAAACCATCAATATAGTTCTCACAAGGTTGCTCTTTATGGGTAATGGTATCTCCTACCTTGACCTCTTTCGCAGTCTTAATACTACAGATAATATAACCTACATCTCCAGTAGATAACTTCTTCGCTGGGTCCATCTCCAAGCGTAGAAATCCAATCTCTTCCGCCTTATACTCCCCTTGGGTGGCCATAAACTTAACCCAGTCTCCTTTGTTGATCTCTCCGTTCACCACCTTGAAATAAGCGATAACCCCTCTAAATGGATTAAAAACAGAGTCAAAGATCAAACACTGTAATGGTGCTTTAGGATCTCCAACTGGAGCAGGTACTTTCTCGATAATGGCTTCAAGAAGCTCATCGACACCCTCTCCTGTCTTTCCTGAAGCACGTAGAATATCTTCTCTAGCACAACCAATAAGGTCAATAATCTGATCCTCTACCACCTCAGGCATCGCATTCGGAAGGTCCATTTTGTTCAGAACAGGAATAATCTCCAAGTCGTTCTCGATGGCAAGATACAAGTTCGATATAGTTTGTGCTTGAATACCTTGTGTGGAATCTACAATAAGAAGTGCTCCTTCACAAGCAGCAATAGATCTGGATACTTCATATGAGAAGTCAACGTGACCCGGAGTATCAATCAAATTAAGAGTGTAATCCACTCCGTCTTGTTGATAATCCATACGAATAGCATGACTCTTAATAGTAATTCCACGCTCTTGCTCAAGGTCCATATCGTCCAAAACCTGTGCTTTCATCTCTCTCTCGCTAACTGTTTTCGTCACTTGAAGCAGACGATCGGCAAGGGTACTTTTCCCATGATCAATATGGGCAATAATACAAAAGTTACGAATATTCTTCATCGGTATAATCTATATCGAAATAGTGTTGGAATTTTAGCTTACGAAAACGTAAGTAGCCCAACTTATTGTTTGCTAAATAAATGGATAGTAGTACATAGTATAGTTGTTTCAACTCTGTCGAATTTTACTACAAGAACACATGTCCCCTCCAATTTGGCAAATATACCGAAATTTTAGCAATAGTAGCCATTAAAATATTGGTGGTATGATAATTAATACCAATTACATTTTGAAATGAGCTCTAAGCTCTTATCAGCAGTTTTTGTTTTGACGACACAAAAAATGGAAGCACTGCTTTTCTCTCCAGTGAGATTCTTTATACCAAGTAGCATTAAGAAACGAACGATAAAGGTCGGTGAATATTTTTGTTTATCCTTTGTTAAAAAACAAAAAGCATAGCCTCTCCCTACATAGTGACATTTATAATGAAGGATAACTAAAATTGAACGCAATGATATAACTCCTTTATAAATCCAATTGGCATCTTTCTATCAACCAAATGACGTTAGGTTTAGATGTCCCTCACGTGCCAATGAGTTTGCATACTGTTGTGGGTGTAATCGGTATCATTTGATTGTTGGGAATATGATGTTGATAAATGATAATTGTTTTTGCTTGTTAAATTAATGCGTTTAACATATATTTGATTTATAATCTAATTTAGATATTATCGATCTCGGTGATCGGTAGGATAATAGAGCTATTTCCCTTATAAACTTCGAATTAATTCACGTTTACAGAACGTAGCTCTAGGGGGCTATGTTATAATTTAGTGTTGTGGTATTCATCACATTTTATGATATAGACTATATTTTTATTACATAATTTCAGGTCTATGTATAGCATAAAACTAGAAGTGAATGGGAACATACGTCATGTTAACTGTTTGGACTACGACTACTTCTGTCCCGTAGTGACAGATAATTGGCTGTATCGGAGATACTTGCAGAAGTATTTTCCGTATGATATTATGGATCGTTATCGTGCAGATATAGGCGATCGTGATATTCCACCCTTAGAGGTAGGGCCTTTGGATCTTCAAATCCAGAAAGATTGTATGTGTAAAGTTGAATTTGGAAATTATCTTCCTTCGTTGCGTTTTAGTGATGTCTTAAGTTCTCCCTTTGGAGAAGATCAAATGAAGTCGGACTATTATAATGCATTGGGTCAGGCACGCTATGATGCGGGCTTAGATCATGGCTTGGCACCTAACTATGGTCTCTTGTTAGATCGCTTTGTTCGTCCATTGGAGAATACTATTGATAGAATATGCAAAGAGCTTTTGGGTGGTCAGTTCTATCTGACCATGGATAGTAGTGATCAGGATGATTTCTTTTATCAATGGATGTTCTCTGGTCAGATGCACCAAGGGGTCATTACGTTGGTCGATGATCAATTTATGGGTTTTAAGATTGAGTTTTGGGACTGCTACTGTGTGGGACTGAAAGAGGAGATGTGTTCTGATGATCAGAATAGCATGCAGATGACTCTACGCCTCTCTCCTGCCATTACCCGTAATCGTAAAAGAAAACATATTAAATCGTGGAGAATTACTGAGCTGAAAGAGGATGCAGTGGTAATGAATCAAAGAAGAGACAGCCCCAAAAGGAAAGGGAAGATTATATCATGTGTTTATACCAATGAGCAAGGGCGAAAGATTGATCATATACGCAAGAATCAATCTATTTATTTAATGGTGACTACTTCTGGTTATGTCGGGAAATATATTGATATCGATTTGTCGGACGACGAAATTGATTATGAGTACCAAGGTAGTTATTTAGAAAATGACTTGCTACAAAATATGTTGGTTGCCGACCATGTAATGAAGATACCATTAAAGACCCTTGGTGAAAGAAAACCTAAAAAGACAGGTGGATTTTTGTCATTAAGTTTTCTTGATGAACATGGTGAAATGATTACTGAAGTCGATAAAGATCAGTCCTTATATCTTCAAATTAGAACCACAGGACTTAAAGGAAAGTATATCAACATTGATTTGTCTGATGATGAGATCGATTATGAGTATCAAGGGGTGCATTTAACCAATGATCTTTTGGAGAATGTCTTGGTTACAGATGATATCATGAAACTACCACTAAAAACACTTAATACACGAAATAATGGCTAGAGTATATTTAGCAGATGACAAATCTCAGTACGTAGAATGTCCAGGGTTAACAATGATTGAAGAAACTTCGAGTATAACTGCTCATTTTAGACGTACTGAAGAATATAAATCAAAAGCATCATTGGACTTAAAGTCTGATTTTGGTTTTGATTGGTACCGTGATGATTTCGAAACAACAATTCAAGATAAAAGCTGTTTAGATGCATTAAAGAATGAGTACACTCCGACAATAATTAATGAAAAGGATTATTATTTACCTTGGTTGGCATTGATGGTAGGGAAAAGTGCAAAGCTAAAGCTTAAGTTTGAAAATGAGCAATGGGATGAAATAGATGCAATTAATGGAAAGCTAAAGAATAGTGATTCTTTAAGAAAAAAAGAGGTTCGAGAATTAAAAAATAAAAAGAACGACCTAGAAGAGGATCTGAAAAATATTTTAAATGGAGAAAGCATTGTTTTTAGTGAACATGATAGTTTTAAATTTGAACCTAATAGTTTTAAATTTGAATCAACTGACGAATTATATAAGACAAGAGAGATTGACGTAACAATAAAATGTACAAAACCTATAGAGGATCATACTCAGTTAGATGTGCGACTAAAAAATAAAGATTTAGTAATAGGAAAAATTAATGTATATAACAATAAAGAGATACCAACAGTTCCAGTGAAGATCATAAAGGTTTTAGGAAGTGATGGTGGAGATATAGAAGGAAAAGATGTTGATGGAAAAAGTGGTTGTGAATACGGTTATAATACAAGAGTGTTTGGTACTAGTAGTTCATTAAACTTTTCGAACTCTTTACCTGAAGAGTATCAAGATGAAAAAGAATTCAAGGTTCTTCAGAAAACAGTAAATGATAAATATACCACGGTTAGGGATAATCTTTTGAAATACCAGAAACAATTAAATGAAAAGTATTTTAATCAAGCTTTGATTCAGTTTGCTTTTGATCCAATTGAAGAAATGGTGATTGATATTGAACGTTATAAGCAAAAGAAGCTTTTAACTAGTTCAGGTATTTCAAAAATGCCTGTATATAATTATGAAACAATTCCAAATGCACTGCCAAATGCACTGCCAAATGCATTGTATGATGATTTTTTAAAGTATAACAATATTACAGAATTTAAAGGAGTCGTTATTTTCTTTTTGGCAATGGCATCAAAAGATTCACGTGGAGGTCAAGGTGGTGTTATACCAAGACTCCCTGATAAAATTACGTTGCCTTTTGAAGCAGTCGAGCAAGCTTATGCAATAAATATTGCTCATGAATTAGGTCATGCTTTGGGTTTAAAACACCCTTTTGATAAATCAAAACCACTTAAAATGAGTAAAGAGGAGTATAAGGCGAATAGAGATATTTTTAAGAAAAAAATAGACAAAACGCAAGCAGCCCCAAAAGATAAGCAATACAAAGTTAGAGAATCAGAATCTGCTAGAATTAAAGTGTATTCTAAGAAGGATATGTTAGAATATTATGAGGAAATATATAATAAACTCCAAAAGAACTATGAGGTGGCAGTGATAAGGGGTTATCATAAACATAGTTTTCATAAAGCAAAGACTGAGAATATAATGGATTATTCTCAGGAAGGAAATGTGGGAAGTTCCGAAAATACATTTAAACCTTTAACTTTTTATAAATGGCAATGGGATGCAATGCGTGAAGAGGCTAATTATTTATTAAAATCAGAATAACGGATGAAGTATTTAGTTTTAGTGTTTATAATAATTAATGCTGTGACGGTTTGTTTTTCTCAGCATGGAATTTCATCAATGAAAGAGAATGTAATAACATATAAGCCAGTTAATGATTTTGATTTTCGTAAAATATCTGAAATTGATAAAGTAAACTTAGCGGTCAAGTCTTTATTGTCAAGTAATAATGACACTCTCTTAGCTAATGGTCGACTCTCTTTTTTTGTTGAACAGACAGTATTGCCAAGATATGGAGCCATCAGTGATGGATATAGTATGGAAGGAGATAATTTATATACATATGTTTTAGGTGAACTTATAGATGGTAAAAAGAATGGTTATTGGTTGGTTAGGCAATTTGGAGAAGTGTATTTAAATGCAGATAAAGTAATGAATTATTCTAATAATATGTTAGATGGTGATTTCTTCCTTTATAATGCAAAAGATAAATTGATTGATACCTTGACTTTTAAGGAAGGTACGGGTTTATATCTAGATTATTATCCCGAAAGTGGTGTTTTGAAGGTGAAAGGGCGTTTGCATAAAGGGAAACGAGAGGGCCGTTGGTCCTATTACAGTGAAAAAGGAGAATTACTTAAAGTGGATGTGTATAGAGATGGCTTATCTCTCACAGGAGTTTAATAAAGTGAAATAATCGTATTATGAAGCATATTTTCGCCGTAATCATCTTAACCCTTCTAACGTTCTCGTTATCGGCGCGAGATCATAGGGTAAAGAAGCAGAGAAACAAGGCTGTAGAGAAGGCAAATAGGTCTTTGCCACGCCTTCATGTATTGGATTATAATTTAAATGAAATAAACAGAGATACCTCTCTATTTTTAATTCATCAAGGTTTGTACCTTGATTTGGATTCTACCAAGTTGAATGCCGTAGTGTATATATATTTAACCAATACGGATGAGAAGGATACTGTTTATGGATGGATTTGTGGAAAGATAAAAGATGGGAAGCGAGATGGTACTTGGACCAAAGAAGTATATACTATCAAACACAAACATGTCGTTGTACAGAAGTTGAACTATTCTAATGGTTTATTGGATGGAGATTATTTTGCATATAATTTGCAAGGGGAAATTTTAAGAGTAGACTATGGAGGAGATATGCCATCTGACTTAGTTTGTAAACTAAAAGGTAAATGGGTTTCGGAAAAAGAGTATTTTGATGTAAAAATAGGACAGAAAACAGGAACATTTGTTCAAGGGACTGGTTTTTATTTAGATTACTATTATGAAACAGGAAAGCTTAAAGAAAGAGGAGGGATTAAAAATGGTAAGAAAATTGGACTCTGGTATGTTTTCGATCCAACAGGCAAGGTTTTAAGAATTGACACCTATCATAATGGCTTTCGTTTGTTGGATTAACTAGGAGGATGAGATATCTATGTTTTGTGCAAATTTATTAGGTGCGTCGTATGTGTTGGTTGATGGAAATGAGGGACATGAGCATCTCGCCAGTACGAAGTATGATGCAGAGTGCTACGTTCCTTGAGGATTGGACTATACCTCTCTTGCCAATAAGATTGACACCAACTTGGTCGTGTTGGATATGGAATGGTTCTGATGGGATAAGCCTTCAGCCTTTGGAGATTGGAGGTGTGTTGTTTCCACTGCTCATTGTTATGCTGCGCTATGGCGCAATATATTCATTTCACCGTTGGGCAAGATTAAAATTGTTAGATGTGCGAGAGGGATATTTAGTCACGGATAAGGATGGATTTGTAAATGTTCAAATTCCCAAAGATTTATTGAAAGCAGCCACTACTATAGAAATTGGATTACGAGATTTCCCAATCATATTAGAAGCAACAGCTAAAAGTGAATCTGATGGAGAAAAGAATGTTCTAAGAAGTCGTGATACTACAGGTTCAGGAACTAGTTATGAGATTTGGTGGGGAGATGGAACAGAAGCAAATACAAGGGATGTAAGCCAAGATGCTACATGGAATGGTCGTTTTGGCTGGCGTATGAAAAATGAGGATCGAGTTAGCGAATTTAAGGTTTCGCTTCAAATTCCAATTAAAGAAGGGGATGATAAATTTAAAGAGTTTGATAAGCAACTGATGTCTCCCTTTTATAAGGATGATAATTCTCCTTACCATTTGGTCGTATTTGCGATGCAGTGGTGTCAACCAGTTTGGGATGGAATATCAGATGGAGATAATGTTCATTTAGGATCAACAAATAAGGTATCTGTTGTCAGGAATCCTGACTATGCCAATAAGAATATGCATATCGTGTCGCTTCACTATCCAGAAGGACATCATAATGGGATTGATTATGGAACTTATCGCCATGCAAAGAAACATGCTCATGTTAAAGAGGCAGTTGATGTTTATATCAATGGAATAGGGATCGATCCATTGTTTGCACTGCATGCAGGTCAAGCATCAATAAGGCACGATCCTAAGAATAAAGCAAGATCTTGGACAGGAAGATATGTGAGTATTAAGTTTAAAGTCAATGAGAATGATAGATACATGAGGTACCTCCATATGTATGAGATTGCAAGAACCGTAAGTGGGGATAAATATAAAGCCCCTAATGATAGTGCAGTAGTTGGTAAACAAGAAGCAAATTATATAATGACAGGTTTGGTTATCGGATTGGCGGGAATTACAGGCTTTCCAAATACAGGCGTAGGACCGAGTGTAAGTAACAACTTTCAGGCACCATCAAATATGCCTAGTCATTGTCATATGGATGGTGACTTTCATGATCTTGCTATTATGGCTCATGTTGATGAAGTGGATGAATATAATCGATTTACCATCCCCAATGATACGAACCACCCACTTTTGATTCCATGTAAGTGCCATTTTAGTGATCAATCACCGTCAAATTGTAAATTCAATTCTAGTCATGCACAATTATGTTGGGCTGCCATTCGTCAAAGGTGTCCTCACCAAAACGATGAGGGACAAGAGATCCGAAACGTGCAGTCAAAACTCAAACTTTTAGGGCATTACAAAGGATTTATGGATAATGTAAGTAAATCTGAATTGCATAATGCTGTGATTGCATTTAAGAAGGCTAAAGGCATAACCCCAGCCAATAAAGATAGAGACGATAATTTTAATACAACGTTAGATGCGGCAGTAGAAATTGTTGCTTTTGGTGAAGGGAATGAAGTATTAACAGAGTTAGTAACCGATATAAATAAATAGATGAAAAGAGATACAATTTTATTTTTATTGCTATTATTTAGTTTAAATGCATTTTCACAAGACCTTAAACCAGTTAAATTTCATAAATGCCTTGAGAGTTATCATAACGCCTTAAATGATTTTTATAAGGACTTTCCTGAAGTAGGAAAAGGATTGTCCGATTCTTTGAGTAATAATATTATAGATGGTAGATTTCTATTTAAGTCCGTACATCATAATGAAGTAATGATAGATGTTTATCAGGTAAAGAAATTGAATCCCAATTATATTGCAGTGAAAAATAATGGAACCATCAGCATATGTGATGTTCCTGTAGCAATTGTTCGGAAAGGCAAAATTACTTATCAGAAGGTCGATTTTATTGCGAAAGAGCCTGCTTCACAACTAAAAAAATGTGGTTGTATATATTTCTATGTTTCAGATAGTACATTTACTTTTAGATATGCAGATCAGAGAGATGGAGAAGTGTTTAATACCCTTGGTCTAGTCCTTTTTAAAGATAGTTTGGCTCAAGATTATTTTAAAAATAATATTAAAATTAAGTCCTATCATGAATGTGGTTTAGATGAGGATATCGAATATTATGAAGAGATTACACATTATGAGAGTATTGTGTTCGGATTTTGTAATAGGATCATTAGAATAGAAGTGGGTGGAGTCCGAAATAATAAAAAAGATATAGAATATAACTATTTCAATAAAATTGAGGCATTGAAGAATGACACTATATTTCGTATTAGTTATT
Organism: Prolixibacteraceae bacterium; assembly: GCA_028377305.1. Lineage (GTDB taxonomy): Bacteria > Bacteroidota > Bacteroidia > Bacteroidales > Prolixibacteraceae > Halosquirtibacter. The sequence continues at coordinate 24,356 of JAONJW010000043.1, forward strand.
TGACCAATTATGAGTGTCTTTATGGTTATTTAAATGGGTATTGATTTGGTTAATATTTAGTTATTGATTTTTTGAATGTTATAGATTATTCAAAAAATCAATAACTAAAGCCCATAATATTTATGACGATTTTCTGGATAGGAAACCGAAGTGGATAGATTATTAGGTACAAGTAATAGGGTACGGATTTCCACGGATTTTCAAAAAGCACCACTTGGGAACAAAGACACGAAGGGATGAAGCGCAAGGGATAGTACACAGATGAAACAGATCGGACTGATAAACACAGATTTTTATTGTGGTTGTGGTGAAAGGAAAAATTTAGCCACGGATTAGACGGATTCTAAAAAA
>JAONJW010000044.1 GCA_028377305.1 Prolixibacteraceae bacterium
TCATATCTTATTTCATAACGACAAAAAATAAGTGGTAAGATTCCTGATAAGGATACTCCGATATTATATATGTTATTACAAACAGTAAAACTGAACACATAAGTATATGTTATCAATATCAGACACTTATGTGTTAGAATAATCAACTGCAAAAAAAGAGCTACCTCTTATATGAGATAGCTCTTTCAATAAATTAATCGAAGAATATAGCCTTACATCTTATCATTTGTATCCATCTCATTACGAGGGATAGCATGAAGGAATAAAGGACTAGCAGCAGGAACTGTCAACAATACTGTCGAATTGTGATTCGTTCCTTTATAGTCTCGAGTATAACCTTTGTTTAAACGTTGAAGATCCATTAATCTGAAACCCTCTCCCCAAAGCTCAATACGTCTTTGTAAAAGAATTTGATCGATTAAAGCCTCTCCACTCAATGTAGTTTTGAAGGTTTTATCTCTTGTTGAAACAAGCTCATTAAGAACAGACTGTGCTTTTGCAAAGTTACCACTTCTAGCTTCTGCTTCTGCTTCAATCAAGAACATCTCTCCAACTCTCATGTGTACATTATCTGCCACATTTGATTCAGCATCAATATTATAGAACTTCTTTTGATCTCCTTTTCCACATTTAATCTCTTTAAACACATCCCCATCTTGAGTAAACCATTTACTACGAGTATCCGTAGCAGGGATAAGAGCTTGTAGACGAGTATCAATTCTCTTATATGCATGCACTGCTTTTGCATAACCATGCTCAAAACGAGCCATGTGAGAGTTGAAGGATAAGATACCCATTGAAGTCTCCTTAGTGTCTTTAAAACCCCACAATACTGCAGAAGGAACAATCGAGCTAAAACCTGTTTCTAATAAATCTTTCTCACCCATAGGAGCAATTGTTCCACGAGCAGCTTTTGCGGCTGCAGCAGCTTTATCCCACTGTTCCATTGTTAGATAAACACGAGCAGCCAAACCATTAATAGTATTGTATGTTGCCATTGTTTTATCCTCTAACTTCATTCCGTCCATTAGCTTCATTGCATTCTCAATATCAGAAATAATCTGATCATAAATAACTTGTGTTTTAGCCTTTGGCTGTGACCCACTTGTCATTTCAGTTACCAATGGAATTGAAAGATCATCTTCATGTCCCTGTAAGCGATGTTGATAATGTCTTATAAGGTTAAAGTAAGAAAATGCTCTCAAAAAATAACCTTGTGCAAGATCAATTGTCACCACTTCTGTCTTATTTTCAACAGGTGCCAACACCTTTATAATGTCATTCGCATCCTTGATTGTAGTATAAAACAACTTCCAGATAAACTTCGTTCTTCTATAAGTTGATTGATTATTTACCAATCGATAATCAAATTGGTAATGATGAAGTGTTACAAAGGCAATATCTTCACCCATCAAATCATTAACCAACTTAATCGTCTGTAAACCACTCTCATCATGATTTAATGGATCACCAGGAGAATAATCATGGAATCTCGCATATGCCCCTTTTATCTTTGGCGAAGTTATCATCGTCAGGTTAGATGGATTTGATTGTGCCAAATTATCCAACTGATTCTCTGCTACAACCCCATGTGGATCTACATCTAAAAAACTTTCGCTACATGATGCCAGCAGAGAAAGAAGACTTATTGTATATATTAATCTTTTCATGCTTTTAGAAATTTAAATTTAAACCAACAGAGAACGACTTTATTGGAGAGTAGTTATTATTTGATGATCCTGTTGACTGACGAGGATCCATTCCCTCTCGTTCAGACTTCAACCAGAAATTATCTGCAACAACAAACACTCTCAAATTCTGAATATTTGCTTTTTGAACAATGTGATTTGGCAATGTATATCCCAAAGTAATGTTTCTCAACGCAAAATAGTTTGAACTAATCAATGTGTTTGTAGTCATGGTTGTTCCATCACGATACCCCTCTGCAAAAATTGGCATAGTAGAATTCTTATTCTCAGGAGTCCATGATTGCATAATATCTCGGTGGAAGTTATCCCCTCTCCTAAAGCCTAAAAGTGAATTATAGCTATAGTCTAACATCTTACCTCCAAGTTGGTAAGTAAGCAACGCACTGAAATCAAACCCACAGAAGTTAATTGTAGTATTTATACCACCCTCAAAATCGGGTAATGCAGATTGCTTGGTATTTTCATAATACAATCCATCTACTTCATCTGTAGTTACAAAATCACCCTTATTATCTACAGCAATCTTATTCTCTTTACTGTCTTTCTTATAAAAAAGAGCTTTTCCAGTCACTGGATCAACTCCTGCACTCTTCGGAAGGTAGAATGTTCTATATGATTCCCCTTCTTTCATGATGTAGTTTCCAGAACGGATACCATCTCCTGCATAGAAAGCAGGTAATTTAAGAATCGTATTCTTGATATAAGTTCCATTTAAACCAATTGTCCAGTTGAACTTCTTACGTGAAAGTAGACGAATATTAACATCCATCTCAATCCCTTCATTCTTCATATCTCCAATATTCTTAGGAATATATGACAAGCCTGAAGAACCTGGCTGTTTCTCATTATAAAGTAAATCTTTGGTAACTCTATTAAAATACTCAATTGTACCATTAATCTTGTTGTCAAAAAGACCATACTCCAATGCTGTACTGAAGGTGTTGTTTACCTCCCAAGTCAACTCCTTATTACCTTTAGTCTTCAAGGTTAATGAAATATCATCTCCACTTTTCCCAACTGTGTAAGTATCACGATCTGCATAGTAAAGAGAATATCCATCAGGATCTAATAGCGATTGGTTTCCTTGTGTACCATAACTAGCACGAAGTTTCATGGAGGTTAACCAACTTGTATTCTTTAAGAAGTTTTCTTCTGAAATTCTCCAAGTACCACCGACTGACCAGAAAGTACCCCAGCGATTTTCTTTACTAAAACGAGAAGAACCATCTCTACGAACACTTGCACTTAGGTAATATTTGTCGTTATACTCTAAATTTAAACGCGAAAGGTATCCTTCGATTCTCTCATTCTTAATATATCCTGTTGCATTCTGAACAGAAATGAAGTTATCAAACACCATCTCATCCGGTAAGAATAGATTTCTTTTGTAGGCATACGTACGCTCTAACTCATAATCATAGATCTCATGACCAACCATTGCATCCAACTTAAGTCCTTCAGCTAGGTCTGTCTTATATTGAAACAACTGACTTGTGTTCATTGAACGAGTACGATAGTCATAATTTGCTAAGCTACCATTATACTCTGCGCCACTACCATAAATTGGGTTTGTGAAGCTTTTATAATTACGTAAAAATATGTTATAATTAAAGGTGTTCGTAAAAGTCAATCCTTTAAATAGATCAACTTTAGTGATGTTACCCATAGTTATTGCATCACGTACATTGATTTTTTTATCTAGCAACTGTGACGCAACTGGATTCATTCCAGAACCATAAGGTCGTCCTTTTCCTTCACCAAAGTCAAATTTGCGATTTTTTTGTGAATCATAGACATATCCTCCTTCATCATCTCTTTCATAAACAGGATAGATCGGTGCAATATTTCTTGTCCAAGAGAATCCATTTATGTAAGATGATCCTTTTGAAGTAGGGAAGTTTTGATTACTTCTCGAGTAAGACATATTGAATGCAGTATTAACCCAATCAGCTAGATCTCTATTGTACTTGAATCTTGAGGAATATCTCTCAAACTTAGATCCTACATTATATCCTTCGTCATTTAGATAACCAAATGAAGCAAAGTATTTTGATTTCTCATTTCCACCAGAAATCGAGACATTATATTCACTTCTATTTCCTGTTTTAAACAGTTCGTCACCCCAATTATCTTGATATAATAATTTTGCATTAGGATTGATTTTACCTGTAATTGGATCAACCAACTCCCCATCAGGAATATCATATGCATTATAAGCTGTCTGTAACTCATCTCCTTTTTTAATCAAATTTGCGGATGCATACTCACCTGCAGCTTTAAAATTAGGAGCCTTACCACCTTCAAGATCTTTTAAAATGCTACCATTTCTTAAACCAAACCAATAAGCTTCATAATACTCTCCAGCCTCAGTCATAATATCATACTCCGGTACTGCTCTTGAATTCCATCCATATTTCGCTGAAAAATTCACACTCGTCTTTCCTGCTTTACCACTCTTTGTTGTGATCACAATCACACCATTCGCTCCACGAGAACCATATAAAGATGATGCTGAAGCATCCTTAAGCACAGTATAAGAATCAATATCTGAAGGATTGATCGAACTCATTTTTCCATCATATGGAATACCATCTAGAACAATCAGTGGATCGTTACTCGCATTTAACGAACCAATACCACGAATACGAATTGTTGCATCCTCACCTGGCTGTCCTGACGACGCAGTTACACGAATACCCGAAGCAGATCCCTCGATAGCATTAGTAACTGACGAAACTTGTCTCATTGCTATTTTCTCAGACGACACCTTCACGGCTGACCCAGTAAAGCTCTCTTTCTTTGCTGTACCAAACGCAACAACCATCACCTCGTCCACATTAATCGCATCCGAAGCCAATGAAACATTAATCGTTGATTTACCAGCAACGGGTATTTCTTGTGACTTCATTCCTACGTATGAAAATACTAGGACTTTATCAGTTGAAGGGATTTTGATCTTATATTTTCCATCAAAATCGGTTACGGTTCCCATTGTTGTTCCTTTGATAACAACTGAAACACCTGGTATTGGAAGGTTATCATCCTTTCCTACCACTGTACCCTGCACATATAGCGCCTGGGCTAGAACTCCTGACACACTAAACAGCATCAAGAATACTAACAATAAAAATTGTCTTCTCATAGATTTACATATTTGATTTTAGGGACACCCTCTTCTTCTACCAAATACAAAGAAGAGAATAACTTCAATACACCAAACAAAATATATTGAAGTGTGATCAAAATCAAAATAACGTAAAGTACACGTCCAACCAAACAAAATGTTTGTAACTAAGACATAAAATTAACGTTACATATTTCGATCAATTGCAAATATAACCAAACATATAGGAAAAACCAGCTAACATAAATCACCTAAAAGCTACAACTTAAAGAGTACAATAGATAATTCTCTCACTTCGACAAAACACAAACAACTGAATAACAAGCACATGAAACACACACTATATGCTTTTATAACATATTACACAAAAGCTTTAATTTTAACCTTTATTAGCAATGATTTCAAGTTCACATAACATTGTGTGATTATGGTTATATTTTAAAAGTAGAATAGTGGAATTAGATTACAGAATAATACAACAAGTAAATTATACCTACAGCTAAACGATATACTAAAGACAACAATCATCCTAGTGACACCATAAATTATGGACATTCGTATAAGTACAATCGTAGCCTTAAATATTTTAACTCACTCGCTTAATAACATCTATTCATTATGGATATGATGAACTAGCCCCTCTATCTCATAAAGATACAATACCCTGGTTACTCATACCTTGACATACAGAGATACGATTATATTTTCGGATCTGGGAATATTTTCAAACTGACTGATTGATATATGGAAGCTGTGGAGTGTGAATAAAAGACAATCAAGTAACAAGCCAATATCCCTTAAGAGTAAAGCATTAGAGATATTGGCTATCTAAAGGAAGTATTATTTGGGTGCATAGTTAGATGCATTCAAAACCTTGGATGCATTGGTTTGCCACATCAGCTCCTCTAAAGTTTTATCTCTGTGGTTTTGCATATAGGATTGAATGATTTTGTATCCAATCCAACGTCCGCATTGTCCTGGAGATTTAGTAGTAAAGAAGTTGGTGAATGGTGAAGGACCGATCATTTTACGGATGAGAAGTGGATCACTTTTAAATAGTAGTTTTTGATCGACTAGGTAATGCCACATCCCAACTTCGCTGTTTAAGCACCACTCCCACTGTTGGGTAGTGTAGCCAATAGGGTAGTTAATTTCTTGTTTTGGAAACAGATAACTTAGTACGTAAAGAATTTTCCCTTCATAGATTATATGATCGATTAGTTTGCGTTTTTTTATAGAGAGGGGATATTGCATTCGCAGCCACACGTCAACCACATCCAGTGGAATTCTACTCGGCTTCATCATGGCTTGCTTGTATTTAGGAATGCCAAGCATCGTATAGTATTTGCTATTCTCTCCTAAGTATTTTTCAAGGCTTACTCCTATTTGTATAGGATTATACAAAAGGTTCTCATTGAATCCTGATACTAAGGTATAGATCTCAGGCAGGGGTTTGTTGGGGAAATAGTGGTTGAAATAGAGAAATGCATCGGATATTTTGTCATCATACCCATCTTGGAATAGGGAATCAACCACGTTGTATGCTTTCATCACAACAGAGTCGGAAAGAAACTGTTGGCATAGAGAGGTGAATTCGGGAGATTTTACAGCGCCCACTCTCAGCACTTGTTGTGCAAAAAACAAAGATCCTTTTGGATCATTATGCACAAACAAATCAATGGCCTCAGGAGTTGCATTTTGGGGAGTAATCATCTTCTGAATATGCACAATATTTTCCACTGTTTTCGCCCCTTCCGTAGCGACATCACGAGAGTTTGTCCCACAAGATAGACAAAGGGTAAGGGTAAGAAGGGATAATAGATAAAGACTCCTAATATTCATAACAATAGATATTAAAACAAAATATTCGTATAAAACAGATTCCTCAGATTATGGAATGTCTCAACAAAAATGATAATCTTTTGTGAAATTAAAAACCAACTTTGAAACTATTACCGTACTTTTGAAGTTATTATTATGATGACTTTAACAAAAAATTACTATAAAAACCTATGTTATGAATAAAAAAATTGTGATAACTACTGTTTTTTTGTTTCTAGGAATCGTTAGTACCTTTGCTCAGCAAAAGTTTAGATTCTCATTTGTTGCATCGCCACAACTTGGCTGGATGAAAACAAGCGATCCTACTGTAGATGAGACGAAAGCTAGAATTGGATTTAGTTTTGGTATCGAGAGTGATATCTTTATGGATTCAGAACAACGCTACTCATTTGTGACAGGAATTCTATTATCAACAATGGGAAGTAACGAAAAATATACGGAGGAAAAGACGGTTGAAGGAGTAGTTATTCCTACAGGAACAGAAGTGAAGTTAGGATATAAATATTTAGAGATCCCCTTAGCTCTTAAATTGAGATCAGGACAGCGACATAGAACTGTTTTTTATGCACAGTTTGGGCTAACCAACTGGATCAATATTGGTAGTAATATTCAAACAGAAGATAAGACACTAAATGGAAAGAACTTCAAAGATGAATTAAATCTTTACAATATAGGATATAATGTTGGTGGAGGATTCGAATATGATTTGGGAGGTAGAAATGCACTAAATATTGGTGTTGTCTACCAAAATGGTTTTACCGACGCCACTCCTAATGATAGTTTCATAACAGACGCAACACTGCGAAATCTCAGACTTAAGTTAGCCTTTATATTCTAGTTTTGTTCCCGAAAGTCGAAGTACAATAAAAACATAAATAATAAACAGACCGAGGATGAAGATAGCATTAGCACAACTTAATTACCATGTAGGTGATTTTGACAACAACACAAAGAAGATCCTCCAACACATCGAGAAAGCTAAAAGCGAGAATGCAGATGTAGTGGTTTTTTCTGAATTGGCCGTTTGTGGATACTACCCTCAAGACCTATTGGAGAAAGAACGATTTGTAAATAGCTGTACAACATCTATTAATAAGATAGCAAAACATGCAAAGGGTATCACTGTTATGGTGGGTGCCCCGTCCATTAACAAGACATCTAAAGGAAAGCGTCTTTATAATTCTGCCTATATCCTTCAGGATGGAAAGATATTAGATGTAATTCACAAGACCCTTCTTCCAACCTACGATATCTTTGATGAGTATCGTCATTTTGAGCCAAATAAAACGTTCCATTTGGTTGAAGTGAATGGAACACAGATCGCAATTACTATCTGTGAGGATATCTGGGATGAGCAGAGTTCGGATAACAATTTTGCTCAGAAGAAACTCTATAATATATCTCCAATGGAGGAGCTGAGTCAGTTGAATCCTGATATTGCGATCAACCTGTCAGCGTCGCCTTACTCTCATGATAAGGAAACTAAAAGAAAGAAGACCATTCAACAACATGCCTCGAAGTATAAGCTCCCATTTTTGTATGTAAATCAAGTGGGTGCACAGACCGAGATTTTGTTTGATGGAGGTTCAGTATATGCGCATCCTGATGGTTCGATACAGAAAGAACTCGCCTACTTTAAAGAGGACTTTGCGGTAATCGACACAGAGGTTAAAAGCAAAGCCTCTATTCAACCATTTAAAGATACTATCGGAAAGATACACGACGCATTGGTGATTGGAATAAGGGATTATTTCCATAAGTCTGGATTCAGATCAGCCACATTAGGATTGTCAGGAGGTATCGATTCAGCAGTGACTCTTGTATTGGCCGTAGAGGCCTTAGGAGCAGAAAATGTTAGGGTATTACTAATGCCATCCAAATATTCCTCAGACCACTCGGTAAACGATGCTGAGGAGTTGGCTAAGAATCTAGGCATTCAGCATGATCTTGTTCCGATTGTGGATGCTGTAAGTGCATTCCAGGAGACCCTATCGAATGTCTTTACGGGATTAAAAGAGGATGTTACAGAGGAGAATATTCAAGCTCGTATTAGAGGTACGCTGATGATGGCCATATCCAACAAGTTTGGCAATATTCTTTTAAATACCTCGAACAAGAGTGAGGCAGCTGTAGGGTATGGTACACTCTATGGAGACATGAACGGAGGCCTATCTGTTCTTGGGGATGTATACAAAACCGATGTGTTTAAGTTGGCACACTATATGAACCGAGACCAAGAGGTCATTCCAGTAAATACTATTGTGAAGCCACCTTCAGCAGAGTTAAGACCAGATCAACAAGATAGCGATTCATTGCCAGACTATGATCTACTAGATAGCATCCTTTATCTATATATTGAGAAGACCATGTCTAATGAGCAGATCATCTCTCACGGGTATCCAAAGGATGTGGTAGAGAGAATTATTGGAATGGTAGATCGAAATGAGTATAAGCGGTTCCAATGTCCTCCAATTATACGAGTTTCGTCAAAAGCATTTGGTGGCGGTCGTAAAATGCCACTAGTTGCAAAGTATCAGAATTAAGATACTTTAAAATACACCTAAGAGAGGAGTGAACATTTCTCTCTTAGGGATTATAGATATTACAACGAAATACTCCTATTTAGACAAGGATTCGTTTCACAAAATAGCTTTTAATTTAGTAAGGATTACAGGCTATTTTTCATTTTCCAACAAACACTGTGTCTATCCATAATATTTTATCTTCCACATCAAAATAAGGCTCGGTTAACAATTGAGAATAAAAACAGTTCGATGCTCTTACGATTATATCCAAATTTATTGTATATTCGATTCCATAAATAATTCTAAATAATTTTATATCAGGATTATTTCATTAACTTTGATGCTATATAACATAAACAGAGTGGAGTATGTTTAATTCAGATTTTGATCTAGAGGGTCACTTTGAAGAGAGAGAAAGCATATTTACAGTTTTGTCACCTGAAGAACTTAAAGAATTGGAAAAAGCGAGACAAGTAATTCGTTGTCGTCGCAATGAAATTATCTATAAGGAAGGTGACACTCCAACGGGTATGGTTTATCTTCATGAAGGAAAAGTGAAAATCTACAAAGAGGGCGTCGGTGGACGGGAGCAGATTATCCGAATGGTTAAATCTCGAGGATTAGTAGGTTTTAGATCTTTACTGGCTGGAGAGAATCACATTTCGTCTGCTGTTGCGTTAGAAGAGAGTATTGTCCACTGTATTCCAGAGGACTTTCTTTTCAATACGTTATTAAAAAACAATAACTTCTCTTTACGACTTTTACAGAATCTAGCCCAAGAGCTTGGATTCTCAAACAAGCGAACAATAAGCTTGACCCAGAAACATATTCGTGGTAGACTGGCCGAGAGTTTACTTCTCTTAAGAGACAAATATGGCTTTGAAAACGACAATGCAACGTTGAAAGTCTATCTATCTAGAGAAGACATTGCCAATTTATCGAATATGACGACATCTAATGCCATTCGAACGTTATCCACTTTCTCAAATGAAAAGGTGATTGCCATTGATGGCAGGAAAATTCGCCTTCTCGATGTTGAAGCCTTAGAAAAGATATCAATGCTTGGCTAAAAAGTTACCACCACCGTAGACTGTCATTCTCTACGGTGATGGTTACATTTTGAATACCTCCTTCTCAGAACATATTTAACAATCTCCTTTTATTTCCCCTTCTTTTTCATTAAATTACCTTGCAAGTAGTAGGCTTATTTAAATGCGAGAGTATGGAAATTCAAATATATTGCAATAATACAGGCATCTGTAGAAGCTATCCACTAGGCGTAACACTAAAAGAGATTGCAGAGGATCAAAAGGTTGAAATAGATGGTGATCTATTGGGAGCTATGGTCAATAATAGATGTAAATCTCTTGATTATCCAGTGGTGAAACCTAAGAATATTACTTTCTTTGGTTATGAACATTCTGAAGGCAGACGTATGTATGCCAAATCCTTATCCTTCTTATTGTGGGTTGCCAGTTTAAAGTGTTTCCCTAAACATGAATTATCGATTCGGAACTCGGTGTCGGGAGGCTATTTCTGTAAATTCTCCAATCCGGAGTCACTGCCACTAAACTGTAATGAGATAGTTCTGAGTGAGATGCACCGTTTGGTGAAAGAGGATATTCCGTTTCATCGCTACTTATACCCTATTGAGAAGTGTGCGGAATTACTAGAAAAAGAGGGACTGCTGGCAAAGAAGAGGCTCTTCCAAGAGTATGGGAATCTATATGCACCTCTCAATGAGCTTAAAGGGCATCACAACTTCTTTTACAACCACCTCGTCCCTAGTAGTAACAACCTTAAAAGTTTCGATCTGGAACCTTATGCGGATGGTTTTATCCTACGACTACCAACGAAGACGAACCATGGTGTGCTAGAACCCATGCGTAACCAACAGAAGTTGTTTCAGACCATACGATATCATAAAGATTGGGCAAACTCATTGGATGCACTTAACCTGTCACAACTTAACGACTGTAAGTATAGGGAATGGGATCGTGATCTGATTAAGATTGCCGAGGCTTTCCACGAAAAGGAGATAGCTCGTATTGCTGATAAGATTTTACAGAGTAGAGATCATATTAAAATTGTACTTATTGCAGGTCCTTCAAGCTCTGGAAAGACCACATTCAGCAAACGCCTTAGCATTCAATTATCAGTCTTAGGTTCTACACCCAAACAACTCTCCCTTGACGACTATTTTGTGAATAGAACAGATACACCATTGGACGAAGATGGGAATTATGACTTTGAAGCATTCAAGGCCATCGATCACGAATTCCTCAACGATCAGTTGAAAGACCTATTTGATGGGAAAGAAGTAAACAAGCATCGTTTTGATTTTACACTGGGAACTCGTGTCAAAACAGAGGATCTTATGCAGCTGAAGAAAAATGATGTTCTAATTATTGAAGGCATACATGCCTTAAATCCTAAACTAATAGATCAAGTAGCACCAGAACATATATTTAAAATCTTTATATCTGCCCTTACCCCAATCTCTTTGGATGAACACAATTTCGTTCCTTCGACTGACAATAGGTTAATTCGTAGAATCGTTCGAGATAGTAAATTCCGTAATTATAGTGCGGCTGAGACCATCAAGAGGTGGCCAAGTGTTCGTAATGGAGAGGAGAAACATATCTTCCCTTATCAAGAGGAAGCGGATGTGATGTTTAACTCGGCTTTGATTTATGAACTGAGCGTGTTAAAACCATACTTAGTTTATCGACTAAGAAGTGTGAAAGAGAAAGATCCAGAATATGCAGAAGCAAAACGACTTTTGAATTTTATATCTTATTTCCGGAGTTATAATGCCACGGAGATCCCCCCCACTTCAATTCTGAGAGAGTTTCTTGGAGGTAGTAGTTTCGAATATTAATAATAGTTATAAAAGGCAGTGAGGTAGATCTACCCACTGCCTTTTATAATTTGAATACAAGCCTAAACTAAAGTACATCTACCCTCCGATAGACCTCTCTTTTGGCAAGAAGCGCTTGAAAGAATCCTCTTCCAAACATAAAGGCTACCATGGCTAACCAAAGGGCATGGTTTGCCAAAATGGGTTTAAACAGATACCATACCGGGAAGAAAAGCACCAACGTAGCCAGTAGCATGGTGTTTCTCATTCCTTTCGAAGCAGTCACTCCAATGTATATTGCATCCCATATATAGGCTGGGAAACTCAGTAGTGGAACCAACACGACCCAAAACATATACTGTTTTGCCACTTCAATCACCTCCTGGTTGTTTGTTAACAGTCCTAGAATTGCCTCACCTGCAAACGCATAAACCAGCGTAAAAAATACAGACAGTCCAATACCCCATACAAATAGCAGTCTTAACAATCTGCGGAAAGATACTTTGTCTTTAGCGCCAAAATAATTTGCTGACAGTGCCTCACCAGCATAAGCAAACCCATCCATAAAGAAGGAAAAGAACATCATAAATTGGAGGAGAAGTGTATTGGCAGCAAGCACCTGGTTATCAACGCCTGCCGATTTAGAGGTAAAAAAAGTGAACACCATAATAATACACAGAGTGCGAATAAAGATATCTCGATTGAGTGTAAAGAACTTCTTTAAATCGTCAATATTGAGATAGTATCGGATACTATACCATGAAATCCATTCTGGGAATGTACGGAATATCATTATCCCAGTCACCGCAAAACCAATATATTGGGAAATCACTGTGGCCAATGCAACCCCATCAGAGGTCTTCTTAAAGACCAATACAAAAAGCGCATTTAGTACGATATTCACAATGTTAACAAGTATGGCTACCAGCATTGGAATCTTTGCATTCCTCATCCCAACCATCCATCCATTAAGAGCGTAAAGTCCCAAAGTTGCGGGGGCTGCCCATATTCGGATACGGAAATAAATCTTGGCAGATTCCTTAACCGCCACACTCCCCTCTAACACTCTAAAACTCAGCCACTCAATAGGATATTGAAGGAGAAGTAGCATCAGTGCAATGATAGAGGAGACCAGAAGGGATTGGAAAAACAGGTGATTTACCTTCTGCTTGTTTCCTGCACCATAGGCCTGTCCTGTAAGGCCGCTAGTTCCCATTCGCAAGAAATTAAATGCCCAATAAATAAAATTAAATAGTACGCCACCAAGAGAGATGGCACCTATATATATCTCAGAGTCGAGATGGCCCATTAACGCTAAATCAACTAACGATAGTAATGGTACGGTAATGTTACTAATGACATTGGGCAGTGCCAACGATAATATCTTCTTATTCAAATCAATACCTATTTAACGATGCAATACACTTAACAATTTAATCAAAGATAAAGATCTAGAACCTTATCAAAATTGGATTTATTGGGCCAATCTTTCTTCCATACTTCGTCTATGATCTTCTCCATCTTCTTAAGGTATAACCCATCGTATCCCTCTTTGAATATCAAAGCAACGATCTCTTCGAAACTCTTGTAGATACTCTGATGGAAATTCGCTTTGCGAATATTACGGCTTCTTGGAAAACTGATCGCAAGATCAATATAGTAGAAAGCAAACTCGAACTGCTTCTCAACAGAAGCACCTAGAGTGACCAACTGTTTCATATGCTTCTTGAAGGTCGTAGGTCTCATTTTAGGTCGACGTGACCTTGCAGGATAAAATTCCTTGGCTAATGCCACCTTAGCCTCATCTAAGAGCTTATCTTCATTCGGATTAAAGTAGAACCTATAAAACTCTTTCACGTCCTTAAAACGCTCGTATAGGTCCATTATCTGCTCCTTAAGCTGTTGCTCATCTAACGTCTCCAAATGTTTCTTTAATTCTCTCTTACTCATGAAGTCTATCTTAGCTTATACCTAAAGCTATTTTACTAGCTTCAGATAGAATGTCAAAACAAATCCTTCTAGTCAGAGGACTAGAAGGACAGATACATATTTTCAACAGATTACACCTTCAAGATAATATTGAAAGAGATAGCTGTTCTCTATTAATCTCTTTTACCAAAGAAACGAAGAAGGAAAAGAAACAAGTTAATAAAATCTAGATACAGTGTCAGAGCACCTAATATTGCCACCTTATTACCCGACTCTTCATCATGAGCCATCACTGTGTGCATCTGCTTAATCTTTTGCGTGTCATATGCAGTAAGACCAGTAAATAAGATAACTCCCACATAACTGATGATCCAATATAGTGCTTCACTATTTAGGAACATGTTTACCAATGAAGCTATAATAATACCAATAAGTGCCATAAAAGCGATATTCCCAATCGAAGACAGATCTTTCTTGGTCATCATACCATATACACTCATAATTCCAAACATAACAGCTGTAATCAGGAAAGTATAATATATTGATGCCGCTGTATAGACTAGGAATATTATACCCATTGTTACACCGTTTAATGCCGAATACAAGAAGAATAACATTTTAGCTGTTTGTGACGAAAGTCGATCAATTCGAGACGAGATATAGTACACCAATGCAAATTCCGCAATGATAAAAGGAAGTATTCCAAACCCTGTTCCAAATACAAAATTAATAATCGTTTCAGACGTGGCACTATAAAAAGATACTCCTGCAGTAATTAATAAAGCGGAGAACATCCAAGCATATACTTTCTGCATAAAAGCGGTTCTCACCTCGGAAGTTTCCCGCTGCATCCATCCATTTTCCATAATTCTATTGTCTATTTTAAGTTTACAGCTTGATTAGATCATACAAAAATAACAAAAACAATTGATCATTTATCCAAACAAACCGTTATCAATATGATAAAACTGTATTCAAATATCATGCCTATGCTAATTTGTCATGCTCTTTTACTAAAGATAGTTATAATCTAAAAAAGAATTGTCAACTTTACACCATAGATAATCATCTCCTCAGTAGAAACTTCAGCTCATGTTTAGCTTATTTTGAGCTAGCAAAGCCCAAAACAGACCTAAGGAGTTATAATACGAAATGAAAGATGAATAATGCATTGATGTGGCTAGTGATGCTACTAGCCAATTTTATATTAATCGTTCTTGCCTATAAGATATTCGGAAGAAGAGGGCTGCTTGTATGGATACCTATATCCACAATTATTGCAAACGTACAAGTCATACAGACCGTACATCTGTTTGGAATGGTTGCCACCCTAGGTAATATCGTTTATGCCTCCTCTTTTCTTGTGACAGATATCCTTTCAGAGAACTATGGGAAAAGAGATGCAAACCAAGCTGTTTGGATTGGATTCTTTAGTCTCATCTCTATGGTTATACTGATGAATCTAGCATTATTATTCAATCCTCTTTCAGGAGATGTGATGTCAGAAAAGACACATGAATCCCTTTCGATGGTATTTAACCTGATGCCTCGCATTGCTATCGCAAGTCTTATCTCGTATGTCATTTCACAGCGACACGATGTATGGGCATTCCATTTCTGGAAAAGATATTTCCCCAAAGAGAATCAGTTGTGGATACGAAACAATCTATCCACCATGGTATCTCAGTTAATAGACAGCGGGTTATTTACCATTACTGCATTCTATGGAGTATTCTCCAATAGCGATCTATTACAGATCTTTGCCTCCACCTATATTCTCAAGTGGGTTGTAGCAGCAGCTGACACACCATTTGTTTACTTGGCAAGACGGATAAAGAAGAAAAACAGTTTTATATATGACCAGACATTAAGATAATAGAAAAGCGGGCCATCGGACCCGCTTTTAATATTTCTATTCATCAGTGAAGGTATGCTCATACTTTGCAACCACCCTCTTGATTATCTGATAGGCTAATGTTATCACGACAGGGACAGACAATAACCATAAAATTGAACTTGTATACATAATCTGTTCATTTAATTAAATTAGTAAATATGGGTATCTCCGTGCTCTGTTACTTCAGCCTCCGTAATATCATCTTTATTAATTGCTTTCCAAGCATAGAAGATATAAGCAACAACAAAAGGAACAAGTAAAGAGACCCAGCTCATTACTGTTAAGGTATACTCCGAAGAACAGCTACTTTGAATATTCAACGACGATTGCATATCTGCATTCGATGGATAATAACATGTATTATTATATCCAGCTAAAATGAAAAGTGCAAAAACCGTCAACACTGTTCCTACTCCCGAGAACCAAATCGCCTTCTGCTTCTCCGGAAATCGAATCGATTTAATAATCCCCCAAAGTACCAGTACTACTCCAACCAATAATACCACAGTATTTATTGGCATCTCAAGTAAGTTTAACAAATATTTATTTGGTACAGTAGAGACAACTCCTGTGGCATCATAAGCCCTTCCATCAATAAAAAGGATGGAAATTAAGAATGTCAAGAAGAATATTAAGAACAGTGCAGAGTTAACTAAGATAGCTTTTCTATATCTAGAGATAAAACCTTCATAACTTATACTATTCATAAAATAGTGTAATGCCAATACACGAGCTAAGAACACCACTGCCAAACCTAATGACACATTGATATAGTTAAACACAGCCTCCAGACCACGCATAGGATGTTCCCATGAAGAGAAGTTCATCTCATCCAATTTAAAATTAGCCCCAGTAAAGAATGTTCCAACCACGACACCAATCAATAGTGGTGCCAAAGCGCCATTGATAAACAAGAAAACCTCAAACGTACGACTACCTAAGAAGTTATTCGGTCGTTTACGAAACTCATACGATACCGCTTGGATAATAAAGCAAAATAGTAGTGCCATCCATGCCCAATAAGCACCACCAAAACTTGTAGAGTAGAACAATGGAAACGATGCAAAAAAGGCTCCACCAAAGGTAACTAATGTTGTAAAGGTAAACTCCCATTTCCGACCTAGTGCATTAATCAACAAAGTCTTCTCAGTCTCATTCTTTGCAAAAGAGAAGATCATCGACTGCCCACCTTGAACAAAGAGCAAGAAAACCAATAGGCTCGCCAACAAAGAGATGATGGCCCACCAATAATGTTGTAAAAAACTATACGATAAGAATCCTAACATAATCTATAAATATTATACAGCCTACTGCTTAGGGCCAATTTTAATTTGCTTAACCATAATCATAATCTCTGCAATCAGCAAGAATGTAAACACTATTGCAAAAAGACAGAATGTCACCACTACTGCACTCGAATCGATATTCGTAACAGCTGCAACAGTAGGCATCAAATCCTGAATCACCCAAGGCTGACGACCCACTTCGGCAACAACCCAACCAGCCTCACCTGCGACATACACCAATGGCAATGAAAGCAACGAGATATAGTAGAACCATTTGTATTTCGTAATCTGGCCTTTCAACGAAAGGAAGAGTGCTAGACCAAATAATACAATAAAAAATCCGCCCAACGCAACCATTATATGGAAACTATAGAAAGTGATGGGAACGTTAGGGATAATATCTTCCGGTTTATTAAAATAACCATACCCAAAATATTTAAAATAATCTTCTTGGAAAGATTTACTCATAAATTTCGCCCTTAACGCTTCAGCTTCCTCTTTATTTTTCGATCTCTTCGCCGTCTTATACTCTTTGAGAGTTAAGATCGCCGTTCGTCCTCTTTCAATCTTCTCTGTTGTTGATAACATTCCTCTTTCGGGAACACCATCTAAAATATCATATACCCCAGGAACATATGCGTCAGCATCATGAAATGCTAATACCGATCCTGCTTTAGGAACTTCAATCTTAAATGCAAACTTATCTTCTTCTCTTGTGGTGTGATTATTTACTTTATCAGGAGACAACACTCCAAATGCAACCAAAGGAGCACCTTCTTGTCCTCGATACAAACCTTCCATTGCTGCAAACTTCATCGGCTGGTGTTTCGCAACCATCTGCCCTGATCCATCACCAGTTGCAGCTAAAAATAGAGAACTGATCAACCCAAAGATACTAGCAACTAAAATACTTCGCTTTGCAAAACCAATCTCTCTTTTTCTCAATAAAAACCAACATGAAATACCTAAAATAAAGATGCTTCCTGTTACCAATCCTGAACCGATAGTGTGAACCACTTTATTGGCAGCCATTGGACTCAAAGCCACTTCCCAGAAATTAACCATCTCATTACGTGCCGTGTCTGGATTAAATTGCATTCCTACAGGATTCTGCATCCATGCGTTAGCAATTAATATCCATAAAGCAGAAAGGTTTGCACCAATCGCGGTCAACCAAGTTGCGGCTAAGTGATAACCCTTACTTACTTTGTTCCATCCAAAGAACATTACTGCAATAAAAGTGGACTCCATGAAGAAAGCCAACATACCCTCAATAGCCAACGGAGCACCAAAGATATCTCCGACAAACCAAGAATAGTTGGACCAGTTCGTTCCAAACTCAAACTCTAAGATGATACCTGTAGATACCCCAATAGCAAAGTTTATACCGAACAATTTCATCCAAAATATAGTTGCTTTCTTCCATTTCTCATTGCCTGTCTTATAGTAAATCGTTTCCATGATAGCCAAAAGAAACGTAATACCAAGAGTTAATGGAACAAACAGCCAGTGATACATAGCTGTTAGTGCAAACTGGGCTCTCGACCAGTCTACTGTCGATAAGTCTAAAGTCTCAATCATTATTTATTATCTGTTTGAATGTTTGTCAAATTATCAATTACATGAGAGCTTCGCTCCTGATCAGTAGTAAACTCTGTATTTAATTTATTAGGGAAGAAAAACAACTTCAACACAAAAAACATCACAAATAACTTCACAAGAATTACTGCCCATGCCTGCTTACCCCAAGTCATCGATTTAAATCCTTGATAATAAAATTGAAAAACTCGTTTAAATATATTCATGTGTTTCATTTTAAATTCACTTCTTATTCCGTGAAAATACAAACTTATTTTAATAAAAGAATATAAGATGTTTATTTCTCATACTATATAATAAAAGCACCTCAACCACAACCAATACTAATAACTGAACACCAATGTCTTACATATGTTCAGACATGACATAATGTTTTTAAATATAAGTATGAAACACAATTTATACTGTTTAAAAATAGTCTTCAAGTTACCCCCATATCCGATTACTATTGACGAAAGTCACATGATAGGAAATAGAAGGATATTACATTTGTTTCCCTTTTTATTATTAATTTAACTTTATTTAATTAATACGCAAAAAACATCGCAACCACTAACATTGACTGTGATTTAAACCCTTAAAAACTATTACATATGACTAGGACCTTTACTTTATTTATTTCATTATTAGTCGCATCACTATCCTTTGGTCAGATTCCTGCAGGATACTATAAGACGGCAGATGGTAAAAGTGGACAAGAATTAAAACTGGCACTTCATAACATCATCAAAACCCATAAGGATAATGGATACGGTGGACTCCTGACATATTATCCTGAGACTGATGCACGTACAGACGACCCCAGCAAAGTCTTGGATATGTATTCAGATATTCCAAACGGAAAACCTAAGTATCTATACTCATTTAATCAATCTGGAGCTTCAGCATCGAGTGAGGGAAAAGGGTACAATAGAGAACACATCGTACCCCAAAGTTGGTTCGGGAAAAAATCTCCGATGAGGAATGACTTCTTCCACGTTTACCCAACAGACATCAAGGTAAACAACCTAAGAGGAAGTTATCCACACGGAGATGTAAAGAATGCATCGACAACAACGACCAATGGATCAAAAGTTGGTTCATGCGCTGATGAAGGATACACAGGAATAGTATTTGAACCCATTGATGAGTACAAAGGGGATATTGCACGTAGTTATCTATATATGTCTACCTGCTACAACAACAGAATATCTAGTTGGGCGGCAAAAGGTGGTTCAGTACTAACGGGAAAAGAGTTCCCCTCATTTAAACCGTGGTTTATTAAAGTACTTCTAAAATGGAACAAACAAGACCCTGTTAGCAAACGCGAAATAGATAGAAATAACAATGTTTATAAGGTTCAAGAAAACCGTAATCCATTTATCGACCATCCAGAATATGTTGAGATGATATGGACAACAGATGAGCCGTATTTCACCACAACGACAACGGAGCCTCAATCATTCAAAACGGGTAAACTCACAATCCACACAGAGTTTGAATGTCCTAATGGCGTAAAGTCAATGAAACTATATTGGGGAACGACGAAAGATGATCTTTCAAATGTGGAAATTATTACTAAGAATGATCAAAACGACTATCCTTTAAATGTAGATACAAAATGGAAAGAAGTGTTCTTTAAAATCGAATTAGTAGATAGTAAGGATAAGAAAACTACGAGTACGATCAATAGCATTAAGAATAGTGACTTATTGCCTCTTTCATTATTTAAAGAAGAGTTCAATGGTAGTACCACCATGACACTATACAAAAATACAAATTCAAAAACACCATATATCTACACGAATACAATTCTTGCCTTTAATGCCCACAGAGGTGCTGAACCTGCTGATTTATGGTACGTATCTAAAGAATTAGACATCAGCAATGTTATAAACTTTAATATAACAACTGATCTATGGACCAAGTATGCAGACAGTGGTAATGCACAGCCATTTAAGATTCTTTATTCATATGACTACAATGATGGCAACCCATCCGAAAATGGCACATGGACAGAACTAAACCTAAACTACCCTACGGCTAATTCCAATACTTGGAAAAGAGATATACAATCGGGTAATATACCATCAAAAGATCATACAAAACTATTCATCGCAATTCACTACGTTACCTCTGGAACAGGCGATGGCGAAACGTCATGGTGGCAGATCGACAGACTAGAAGTGACCGGAGATAGAAAAGCATCAACAGCCGTTACAGAACTAACATTAGCAAGTAAAGTGTCTATTCTTCCTAACCCAGCTACAGACTATATTCAGATTCAGAATAATACCCAAGTTGCTCAATTCTCAAAAATTGAGATCTACAATATCATGGGCATGGTTGTAAAGCAACGAACATTGCAAGTCCAAGATCAGAAAATAGAACTTAATACACTCAAATCGGGGATATATATTATGAAACTATATACAACTAAAGGAAACATAATTGTAAAGAAGTTGGTCAAGAGATAAAAACGATCATATCAACTAAATAATTCACAGGGATCCACTATAGGGTCCCTTTTTTTTTCTACTTTGCACTCCCCCACTTACAATAACATCAAACAATTAACAATTACAGAATGAAGAAGATTTCAATTCTTATGGTATATGTCTGCATGACATCTTTATGGACCTCTTGCAACAAAGGAGATCAGTTTCTTATTACCAATTCACAAATTGGTCAGGTATCTCTATCCTCTTCACACGACCAATTAATTGCTTCTTTTGGCAAAGAAAATCTGAAAGATAGCAGAAATGAAGGTACAGGGATGATAAGCACAGAGGTGCTATTCAAGGACCCGAACAATAATATTCATATTATATGGAAGACCCCAAAGAAACTCAAGCCAATAATCCTTCGAATTGATAATGCCAATTCTAAATGGACAACAAAAGATGGCATACATATAGGCACCACTCTAGAAGAGCTAGAGGAAATAAACAGAGGGCAATTCAAGATAATGGGGTTTGAAATCGATCGTCAATTAGCAGGAACGGTAACCGATTTGGAAGAGGGAGCTCTAAAAAATTCTCGTATAGGAATTCAATTTAAACTCACCAAAGATGTTGGACGCAACTATATGAAGCTTATTGGAAATAAAAATATCTCTTCACAGAGTGACATCCTTAAAAAGGCTTCACCTGTTGTTAAATCGATCTTTATTGTTCCTCAACAGTAGATCAAAAAAAAGCGTGTATTCCTTCAAATACACGCTTTTTCTATATAATAAAAACTACTCAATCACAATTTCATCTAAGAAAAGCCATGAATATCGATTAGGGAACTGATGCCATTCAGGATTCAGACGTCTATTCTTTGCTACAACTCGAATATATCGCATCTTCATTCCTCCTGGGAAACAGTCCACACTACGAACGCTATTTGTTTTGTTCTCAATTGGAAACCCCTCTTGAAAAATCATCTTATATGTCTCTCCATCTTCCGACACCATATATCTTACAGATCTAGGTTCAAAAACAGATCTATTAGGACGTACCAACCAATCGGTATTAATACGATACACATCAACCACTTTACCTAGGTCTAAGGTTACATCCATATTTTCCAACTCAATCGTTTGAAAATCATTTCTAATACCATCTACCAAAACATCTGGACGAAAAACTCCTTGATCGCTAGAATACATATATCGGAACGAGGTTTTTGCCATCAAACCTTTATGCTCATGAATTTGTTTCCCATAAACCTTTGCCATACTACCATCAGGATAGAATGCCGCAGCTTTAAGCATCCTCTTCCCTTTTATAGGAATAGGTTTGGTATACAATGTAGATTCGATCGTTGGTTCTGCCCCATCTAATGTATAACGAATAGGAGCCCCAGCATCCGTCGATAAAGTTAAGGCAAATTGACTCTTCCCCACAGAGATAGTTCTAAAGTCAACCTTATGTGCCAATTGACTAAAATGAATCTCATTCTTCTCCAAATATGGAATCAAATTCTTTTGACGCGCATTAAAGTTATTCCAATCTTTATTTCCATAACCAGTCCATCCACTTTCAGCAATAGCAAACAGTCTTGGAAACATACGATAACATGCAATATCAAATGTAGGAGAACTTCCTGTCCACATGATTCCAGAAACACCTTTGACATATTTAGAAGCACTTCGCCTCTTCTTTTCATTAAGATTTGGATCGAACTCATAAACATCTCTTAAAGTCACCACACCTTTTCTTCTACTAGGCAATCCTTTTAAATTCTGTGCCAATTGAAACGAATACTTTCGATGTGGACAGATGATCACAGGATGATGTTTCAGCACATTCAGCTTTCCAGCTCCCGTACTCTCCCAAACCATCGCCATAGACTTCGGATTTGTCGAATATCGGTAAACCTTATTCCAACCCAATAGTCTCTTGCCCTGTTTATATATGATCTTCTCTATATCTGCCATAAAATGGTCTTGCAACTCCTCTGTGGTTTTAAAGTGCTCCTCCTCCATATGAGAATGACACTTATCACATAATTGTTCATATACAGCAGGCATATAACCTCCACCAACATGAATATACGGTGAATCGAAAATATGACCTAGTTCTGTAAACACTGCATCCCAAAACTCAAACACCTTCGGGTTACCCATACAAACAGGATGGTTCACTTCCATATTTTTACCCGATAGACTATCTCTATCGATACACGACAGAAAAGGATAAGCCATAGAAGCGGCCTTGATATGATTAGACACCTCTACTTTGGGGATAATTTCAACATTCAGCTTCTTTGCATATCGAACTAACTCTCTCAATTCCGACTGCTTATAATATCCTCCATATCTAGAACCGTCATCTTTATTAAGTCCAAGTTTCTGATTCTTGCTAAAACCAATAGAACTTCTCCACGCACCAATATTAGTTAGATCAGGATATGACTTAATCTCAACCCTCCAACCACCGTTGTCTGATAATTCTAATACGAGCTTATTCATCTTGATGTGCGACATAACCTTAATAATTCGCCTAAGATCTTCTATCGAATAGAAATGACGACAAACATCGACATCCAAACAACGATACTCATATTTGGGATAGTCTACAATATTAACACATGGGATAGATATTTGACCAGTCTCATCCATGGTCATCAATTGAACCAAGGTTTGAAATGCATATAAAACACCTTTCTTATCTTTGACTTCAATTACAATCCCATCTTCCGATACTTGAAGACGATATCCCTCAAGATTTAGCTTGAGGCCTCTTGATAATACGACCCTTATATTAGGACTCTCTTTACTTCGTTTTAATGTCACCCCAGCAGCCTCATGGAGCAATTCTCCTCCAGTCTTTACAACCTCTCTCAACAGTGCTGTATTTGTTGCCACCCTCAACTCATTCGAAACAACATACACCCCATCAATTATCTCTGATGAAACAACCTTGGGTAACACATCCAAATTCCCATTCTCAACATTACTATCTTTACACCCTAAAAACAGTACAAAGAATACAAATAGTGATAATACTCTAATAGGAAAATCCCTCATAAATCATTAACATATTAATTATGAGAGCGAATATAGATATTTTCATGGATTATATATAACACTATTTATTTTATAATAGCAATAATTAAATTAGTGAAACAACTTTACACACTGATTACAAACAAATTACATCCATCAATCATAATGTATATATTATATTAAATATAGTATATAAATATTAAATGAAAAATAATCGAACATATTGTATAACATAAGCAGCAATTCGACAGGG
>JAONJW010000045.1 GCA_028377305.1 Prolixibacteraceae bacterium
GTTTATTATCATCTCCTTTTATACGTGTTAGTTATTTAATCGTGAACAAAATAAGTCTGTTCTTGATTCTTGTGACTCTTTATTCTTTGTATGGAAATTAATTGACGGTGTGATATTTGTCATGTTTGTTGCATTGGTTTGTTGAGAAGAAAGTATAAATTTGTGGCGTTAATTTAAGAAGACAGTTCGTAACCATCCTGTCTATAAACAAAACTAGGGATAATGACAACACCTCGTATTATACCAATTTCATGATTTGCTTGGTATTAAAAGGGCGCAAACTGTTGTGGTTTGTGGTGACCCCTGTTTTCATTCTTCCATGTTTTGTCTGATTTTTAAGATTAAAAGAGAGAAAATGGAAAGAAATAAAGCCATTGTTTTATTGTCTGGAGGCTTGGACTCTGCAGTTGCGTTGTGGTTGGCTAAATCACTAGGATATGAAGTGTATGCGTTGTCGTTTTCTTATGGGCAGCGCCATTCGATTGAGTTGGAAAAGGCGAAGTTGTTGGTAGAGAGTGCTGGTGTAGCAGGTCATCGTATTGTGGATTTGAATATGGGACAATGGGGAGGCTCTTCATTGACAGATATGTCAATGAAAGTGGAAGAAGGAGATGTGAATAAGGAAGAGATCCCTCAGACTTATGTTCCTGCTCGTAACATGGTATTTTTAAGTCTTGCTGCTTCTATGGGTGAGGCGATTAAAGCGTATGATATTTTTATCGGGGTTAGCGAAG
The DNA here is from genome assembly GCA_028377305.1 of Prolixibacteraceae bacterium. Taxonomy (GTDB): domain Bacteria; phylum Bacteroidota; class Bacteroidia; order Bacteroidales; family Prolixibacteraceae; genus Halosquirtibacter. Next base: position 735 of record JAONJW010000045.1, read on the forward strand.
TAGACTATTCTGGTTATGTGGATTGTCGCCAGTCGTTTATTGATGCAATGGAGAATGCAATCAATATGGGTACGGTGGCTGCAGTTGAAGAGGGAAATAAATTCAAGGTGCATGCTCCTTTTGTTGATAAAACAAAAGTCGATGAGATCCTGTTAGGTATGGATCTTGGGGTTGATTTTGTCAATACATGGTCATGTTATAAGGGCGAAGGAACTCCTTGTGGCACATGTGATTCATGTAAACTGAGGTCAGAAGCGTTTAGAAAAGCGGGTTTTGAGGACCCTGCACTAAAATAGATATAGATTATGGAAATCAATTTTTTGGAAGCAAAAGTATTAGGACAGAAGGTCTCTCATCCTAAAGAGTATGACAGTTCTGTATTGGTGGCTATACCGAGAGAATTGAATCGTACGATCTATGATATTGAGGAAGTAGATCTGCCTTTTGTAGGATTTGATGCCTGGCATGGATATGAGTTAAGTTTCTTGACTGAAAAGGGAATACCTGTAGTGGGGGTTTTGAAGATGGTAGTATCTGCTGATAGTCCTTCATTGGTCGAAAGTAAGTCGATGAAACTATATTTAAATTCTTTCAATATGTCTCGCTATGGTCATAATGTAAAAGAAGGTGTTGCGATTGTTGAAAAGATGATTGAACATGATCTTTCGGCTTTGTTAGGTGTCGTTGTTTCTGTCTGTTTTCACACTAAGGAGCGTTTTGTGACTTTTCCATTTAAAGATAATGCGGTATTGGAGCAGGTTGTGGATATCGATTGCTTAGAAATTTCATCTTACACGGAAGATGCATCACTATTAGAGGTGGTTGCTCACGATAGAACCAAGGAGGTGTCGTGGAGTACGGAACTTCTGCGAAGTAATTGTAAGGTAACTTTCCAGCCTGATTGGGGAAGTGTTTATATCTATGTAGAAGGGGATAAGTTGGTGTCGGAAGCATCGCTGTTATCCTATATTGTTTCAATGAGAAATGAGAACCATTTCCACGAAGAGATTTGTGAGTTGATATATATTCGTTTAAAGCGTTTGTTAAATCCAAATAAACTAATGGTAGGATGTGTCTATACTCGTAGAGGTGGGATTGATATCTGCCCTTTCCGAGCAAATGATGTGTCGATACTTCCAAAGTGCTATCAGGAAGCAACGCGTTTGGTTCAGAAGACTATGCGACAGTAAATATTGTTGTTTTAATGAGAAAGCGTCTAGACCTTACAGTATAGACGCTTTTTTTATTTTGTAATGTGTGGTTTCAGTTTATTTACGGTTTTTTCTCCAATACCATTGATCTTTTTTAGGTCCCATATAGACTTGTATGGACGACTTTTAATGATTTCTTTTGCGAGTTTGTCACCAATACCCGTAAGTGTCAATAATTGTTTGTATGAAGCGCTATTGATGTTGATTCGATGGATCTGTTTAGAGTTTGTATAATGGTAGGTGGAGTTGGTAGTCCATGTTTTGTTGGTTGTGGCTTCTAATTTGTTCTCTTTGCTATCCGGAAGTTCTGAGAAGAAATCGATGTTGGTTACCTTTTCAATGTTGTCGATGGAAGTTTGGTATGCCATAAATCCTTTAGGACACTCTTTATTGGGCATTAAGAATGCAATCACCTTTTGTGGTGGGGTTAGGTCGTAAATGATTTTGTAGTAGTAATTTGGTACGGCGACTTTGTTTTTGCCAATGATTCTTAAACCAGGCTTGAGTACGGGCCCAGTAACTACATATACTTTGCCCTCTTTTTTTGCCCAACGTCTAACTTGTTCCTCTAGTTCTCTCCACTGCTCTCTGTTGAGCTTTGGGTGTTGAGGACTCATGTTGGATAGAAAGAATGATTCGTGCATGGCTTGACTTGTAAATGCCATATCAGCTGCGGGGGCAAGGTGTCCTCTATCGTACCCACTTCCTTTGTAGTCGGTGAGATTTGCAGATTGTGTCTTTACTTTTGGATCAGGACGGAAATCATCGGTTCGTTTGAGATGTTTGTTTAATTCTGTCTTGGTAAGTTCGTAGGCAACCCATGAAGGTTGTTCATATTTTTCTCTGTAATTAAGAATATAGTTTTGGTGTTTGATGACACTACCACTCTTATCTTTCGGAAGGTATTTAGTGTCTTGAGCAAAAACATTGACTATAGGACCTATGCTTACAATCAGGCTTAGAAGAAGTTTTCTCATCATCAGTATTAAATAGGTTTTAAAATTTCAAGATTATATATAGATTTAATTATTTATTATGTTCAAAAATACTGTAAGAGATTGCGATATACAAATATCGATTTAAACTAAATCATTATTATAAATGACATAGACATTGTTTTGTATGATTATGTTATAATTATTTATTATTTGTTATCACTTTGATCGAAATTTGTAGTGTATTTATCATTGTTTTATGCACAAAAGGTATACATTTGTGCAATATGAATGGGGTGTACTCGTAACATTCTACATCTTTTAAATAGGAAATAACATGGAAGAGAGTACTTGTGACAAGATAATTCATAAAGCAAAAGAGCTTTTTGCTTTGCAGGGAGTTGCAAATGTGACTATGTCTTCTATCGCAAAAGAAGCGTGTGTTGGCCGACGAACGTTGTATATGTATTTTTCATCAAAAGAAGAGCTTTACGATAGAGTTGTTGGGTATGAGGTTGGGATCATATATGATGCAATTAAAGATGTTTTTGATGCTTCAGACCTGTCGCCTACCGTTGAGGTGATACGCTCATATGTATATGTGCGATTTGAGGCTTTTAAGGAACTAATCTGCAAAAACCCTTCGATTCGTCATGACTTTATATATAACCTATCCCGTGTGGATTGTGTGAGAAAGGAGTTTAATGATAATGAATTAGAGTTGCTTAAATGTCTTGTTGCAAGAGAGCTTAAGAAAGCATCTTGTTTCTGTCATGAGAAGATAGAAAGTATGTCTTTGTTAATTCACATTATGCTTGTTGGTATGGAGGTTCCAATAATAATTCGAGATTTTAGTAATGAATCAAGGACCTTGTTAGACCAATGTGTTGAGATGATTACGAAATCTATTAAAACTAAATAGTTAATTTATTTGTCATGTATATTAATCAAGTGTCACACTATGTTCCAATCGGTAGAGTGCCAAACTCTTATTTTGAGGGAGTTAATGGCTTAGAAGATCAGTGGATTTTTGAAAGAACAGGAATTCGTTCACGATCTAAGGCATCAGAACAAGAGAATACGAATACAATGGCTGTTGAGGCTGTAAAGAATGGTTTTGAAGGGAGTGGTTTTAAACCAGAAGAAATAGATCTAATTGTGGGGGCTTCTTATTCTCCCTATGATACTGTTTATACTATTGGACATGCAGTGCAACGTGAACTTGGAGCTGTGAATGCTAAGGTTGTATATGTTTCATCGGCATGTTCTTCGTTATTAAATGCATTGGAGGTAGCTGAAGGTTATTTGGCCGTGGGTAAAGCAAAGAATGTTATAGTGGTTGCATCGGAACATAACTGGGCTTATAGCAATGAGTCGTGTGCTAAGAGTGGTCACTTATGGGGAGATGGTGCTGCAGCTATGTTTATTAGTAATACGCCAAAAGGGGAGAAGTCAGCCAGAGTAGAGCATATCTATACACAAGGTTTAGGACATTTAGGCAAAGCCGACACTTCGGTATACTTGAGACCAGGGGAAGATGGACTTGGAATGCCTGATGGTAGAGATGTTTTTATCAACGCGGTGACACAAATGCGTAATGCGATTGATAATGTGTTAGATGCTAGTGAAAAAGAAGTTAGTGATCTTTCTTACGTTGTGCCACATCAAGCTAATGGTCGTATTATGGCAAACTTGCAGAGACAAATGAAGCTTAAAGATGGAATGATATTTAGTCATATAGAAGAGTTTGGAAATACTGGTTGTGCAAGTACTGCAATTTGTTTTTCTCAAAATATTGATAAAGTAAAGCAGGATGATCTTGTAGTATTTACTGTTTTTGGTGGTGGATATTCTGTAGGAGCGATGCTATTACAATACTAAAGTATAGTAATAAGAAAGAGTAAAAATACCAAGTTTTGTCATGTGATTGGTATTTTTACTCTTTCTTATTAAGAAATGCAATCGGTTGATATTTAGATCTTTGAATTGTGGTGGTTTTGTGTTATTAGTTCTGGATTTCAAAAGTAAAGTCTATTTGTAATCTACAGATTACAAATAGTAGTTTTTTTTTTCTAGTTTTGTTTTAATAACATAAAGATATATAGTGGATTTATTCTATAATACACATAAGAATTTGATCGACTCTTTGGATGGAGTCATATACCGTCAACTGAACAATGAAATTGACTGGAATCATCCTTTAATAGGGATTAAAGGATCTCGAGGTGTTGGTAAAACCATGTTTCTTTTGGACTATGCTAAAAGAATGGAAATTCAGTATGGTCGATCGTGTCTTTATGTGAATTTAAATAGCTTCTACTTCACCAAAAGAAGAATTTATTCTTTTGCTGATGAGTTTTTCAAACGAGGTGGGAAGTTATTGATTCTAGACCAAATTAATAAGTATCCTAATTGGTCTAATGAGCTGAGGTTGATATATGATAATATCCCTGGCATGAAAGTTGTTTTTAGTGGTTCTCCTGTGTTGAGAATTATTGAAGGTAATGATGAATTGAAAGATATTGCACACATGTATCACCTTCATCCATTATCATTCAGAGAGTATTTGAACTTCCGATCTGGAAATAAATTTGAATGCTTAAATTTGGAGGATATTTTATATGATCACCAACAGATTGTTCCCACAATCTTAGATAAGGTACGTCCGTTGGCTTATTTTACCGATTATTTGAAATATGGATGTTATCCATACTTTCAGGATGATGCGGCAATTTATAATGAAACATTGTTGAAGCACATTAATTTGGCTTTAGAGATTGATGTTACTTACACTAACCAGATTGAATTACAATATCTGCCTCGCCTAAGAAAGTTGATGCAGATTATTGCAGACCATGTTCCTTTTTCTCCTAATGTAAGTAAAATTAGTGGAGAGATTGATACTTCGAGAGCAACGGTGATGAACTATTTGCGATATCTAAAGAATGCGAAGTTATTAAACTTAATCTATCAAGGAGATGAGGGGGCCTCAAAGAAGCCTGCTCAGGTCTATTTGCATAACACCAATTTGATGTATGCTATTTCTCCTGAGAATATAAGTAATAACAGTTTGAGAAAGACATTCTTTCTGAATCAAACTGGAGTTCGATTCAATATAAAAGCATGCAGCGGTGTAGACTTTTTATTGGATCATGATAAAAAGTTTATGGTTGGAGGGAAATATACGAAACCGGCTACAAATGGTTATGCAGCTGCCGATATGATTGAGATTGGCAGTGATAATATAATCCCTTTGTGGTTGTTTGGCTTTTTGTATTAGCCTTAATATAAGACCGAACTAGCTATAACTTGTTAGGATTAAAATTAATTATTTGACTTGTTGAAATACGAACCTTTGTTCAAAATTTAAAAAAAACAATGGCTAAAGAAAAAAAGTTTATCACGTGTGATGGTAACTATGCAGCAGCTCACATTAGCTACATTTTTAGTGAGGTTGCATGTATCTATCCGATCACTCCATCTTCTCCAATGGCGGAGAATGTTGACGAGTGGGCAGCAGTAGGTAAGAAGAATATGTTTAGTCAGCCTGTACGTTTGGCTGAGCTACAAAGTGAAGCTGGTGCAGCAGGTGCTGTTCACGGATCTTTGCAGTCAGGAGCATTCACTTCTACTTATACTGCTTCTCAAGGATTGTTATTGATGATCCCTAATATGTATAAGATTGCTGGAGAGTTGTTGCCAACTGTATTCCACGTAAGTGCTCGTGCTTTAGCAACTCATGCACTATCTATTTTTGGTGATCACAGTGATGTTTATTCTGCTCGTCAGACTGGATTCGCAATGTTATTTGCAGGATCGGTTCAGGAGACTATGGATCTATCAGGTGTTTCACACTTGTCGACACTTAAGTCACGTGTACCATTCATGAATATTTTTGATGGTTTCCGTACTTCTCACGAAATTCAAAAGATTGAAGTTTTAGATAAAGAAGATTTGATGCCTCTTGTGGATATGGACGCTGTTCAAGAGTTCCGTGATAGAGCATTGAATCCTGAGCACCCAGTAACACGTGGTACTGCTCAAAACCCAGATATCTTCTTCCAAGCAAAAGAGGCTTCTAACTCATTCTATGATGCTGTTCCAGATATCGTAGAAGATTATATGCAAGAAATTACTAAGTTGACTGGTCGTGAGTATCACCCATTCACTTATTATGGTGCAGAAGATGCAGAGAATATTATCATGGCGATGGGATCTGTAACAGAGACGATCAAAGAGGTAATCGATGCACAACTTGCAGAAGGAAAAAAAGTAGGTTTGATCTCATGTCACCTATATCGTCCTTTCTCTGAGAAGTATTTCTTCAATGTATTCCCTAAATCAGTTAAGCGTATTGCTGTTCTTGATAGAACAAAAGAGCCAGGTGCTCAAGGGGAGCCATTGTATCTAGATGTACGTTCTCTTTTCTATGACAAAGCAGAAAAGCCATTAATTGTTGGTGGACGTTTTGGTCTAGGATCTAAAGACACTACTCCTGCTCAAATTATCTCTGTGTATAACAACCTAGAGATGACAGAGCCTAAGAATGACTTTACTATAGGTATTATTGATGATGTGACTTTCAAGTCTCTTCCTCTTCTTCCTGAAATTAAAGTTACTTCTGACAAAACATTTGAGGCTAAATTTTATGGTTTAGGATCAGATGGTACTGTAGGTGCTAACAAGAACTCTATTAAGATTATTGGTGGTTCTACAGATAAGTATTGTCAAGCTTATTTCGCATACGATTCAAAGAAATCAGGTGGATTTACGGCTTCTCACCTTCGTTTTGGTGATGACCCAATTCGCTCAACATATTTGGTAACTACTCCTGACTTCGTAGCATGTCACGTACAAGCTTACGTTAACCAATACGATGTATTGAAAGGTCTTAAAAAGGGTGGTTCATTCCTATTGAATACTATTTGGGACGAGAAAGAAGTTCTTCGTCGTCTTCCAGATAATATGAAGAAGTATCTTGCGGATAACGAGATTAACTTTTATATCATTAACGGTACTAAACTAGGTAAAGAGCTAGGTCTTGGTAACCGTACCAATACTATCATGCAGTCTGCTTTCTTCAAAATTACAGAAGTGATTCCTTTCGAATCAGCTGTTCAAGAGATGAAGAGTGCGATTGTTAAGTCGTATGGTAAAAAAGGTGAGAATATCGTTAACATGAACTATGCTGCAGTTGATGCAGGTGGAGCGAACTTCCACAAAGTTGAAGTTCCTGCAGAATGGAAAGATATTGCAACTTCTGGTGAGAAAGCAGCATCTGATCGTCCTGAGTTCATCGAGAATGTAGTTGACGTGATCAATGCACAAGAGGGTGATGCACTTCCTGTATCTACTTTCAAAGGTGTTGAAGATGGTACATTCCCTAACGGTACTACTGAGTACGAAAAACGTGGTGTAGGTATTGATGTTCCTGAGTGGATCGTTGATAACTGTATCCAGTGTAACCAGTGTGCTTATGTTTGTCCTCACGCAGCTATCCGTCCTTTCCTTGTTGATGAGAAAGAGGCAGCAAATGCTCCTGAAGGAACAGACATGAAGAAAGCAGTTGGTAAGCAATTTGCAGGACTTGAGTTCCGTATGCAAGTTTCTCCTCTTGACTGTACTGGTTGTGGGAACTGTGCTGACGTTTGTCCTTCAAAAGAAAAATCTCTTGTAATGAAGCCATTGGAGACTCAAGAAGCGGAGATCGCTCGTTGGGATTACTTCGAGAAGAATGTTTCTTACAAAGATGATTTAGTTGACAAGTCTAAGACGGTTAAGAACTCTCAGTTCGCTCAACCATTATTCGAGTTCTCTGGAGCTTGTGCTGGTTGTGGTGAGACTCCATATGTGAAGCTTATCACTCAGTTGTTCGGTGAACGTATGATGATTGCTAATGCAACAGGTTGTTCTTCTATCTATGGTGGATCTGCTCCAGCAACTCCATATACAAAAGAGAAGAAGAGTGGACATGGACCTGCATGGGCTAACTCACTATTCGAAGACAATGCTGAATTCGGTTTCGGTATGTCAGAGGGTATCAATGCACAACGTGACCGTATTGCTGGTATCATGACTAATGCTGTTGAAGCAGGCGCTGCTGAGGCAGAGTTGTTTAAAGCATGGTTAGAAGTTAAAGATGACGCTAAGGCATCAGAAGAAGCTTCAGCTAATGTATTGGAAGCAATCAAAGGTAACAATGCAGAGTATGCTAAAGAGATTCTTTCTCTATCACAATACCTAGTGAAGAAATCAGTATGGGTATTCGGTGGTGATGGATGGGCTTACGATATTGGATATGGTGGTGTAGATCACGTATTGGCTTCAGGTGAAGATGTTAATATCCTTGTAATGGATACTGAGATCTACTCAAACACTGGTGGTCAGGCTTCGAAATCTACTCCTATTGGAGCGGTAGCTAAATTTGCTGCTTCTGGTAAGAAGATTCGTAAGAAAGACCTTGGTGCTATTACAATGAGTTATGGTTATATCTATGTTGCTCAGGTAGCAATGGGTGCAAACCAAGCTCAATTCTTGAAAGCAGTTAGAGAAGCGGAAGCTTATCCAGGACCATCATTGATTATTGCATACTCTCCATGTATTTCTCATGGTCTTCGTGCTACAATGGGTAAATCACAAGAAGAGGAAGCAAAAGCTGTTGAATGTGGATACTGGTCACTATACCGTTTCGATCCACGTCTAGAAGAAGAAGGTAAGAACCCATTCCAATTGGATTCAAAAGAACCAATCTGGGATAACTTCCAAGATTTCCTTCTAGGTGAAGTACGTTATACTTCGTTATTGAAAGCATTCCCTTCTGAAGCAAAAGAGCTATTTGCAGCAGCAGAGGATAATGCAAAATGGCGTCGTAACTATTATCAAAGATTATCTGATATTTCATTTGCTGCAGAGTAATAGAAAATCAAATTTGATATATGACAGAAGAGTTGCCCTATTAGGGTGGCTCTTTTTTTATTTTTTCTCTTGTGTTAAATCAGAATCAATAAAAGACCTCCACTTCTTTATGTTTAATTGATGTTGCTTTATTGTATTGCTTGTTTTTAAATTGTGAATTCCCAATTCGTGTATTGACCTCAAATGCTATTATAATATTGTTGTGGCACGAAGATAATTCTGTATGAGTTGCTGATACTTCTTGATATTGTGATCAGATATTTAGCGTTTGGATATATTATATTCCTCTAACTGATTGTCTTTATAGTGATATATACACAAGAAGATTGGCAGTGTTGAGGCAGGGAAATTGCATTTAAGGTTCTAGATTAATCTCGTTATATTTGTCCATTCCAATAAAACTTCATTGGTCTTATTCTATATATTATAGTTGCTTTGAGGGAGATGTCCCTTTCTAAAAAAATATGAGTCAAGTATTATAGAATAATTATGATAACTATTTTACTAAACACCTCCTTTCTTTAGAAGATCCAAGACGAACACAAAAAGGTAATTTTATGTATCCACTTGTAGAAGTATTTTGTCGTTCACTATCAGCCGTACTATGTGGTTTTCAGACCAATGATGACATTCAACAATTCGGCGAACTTAAGATTGATTGGCTTAGAAAGTTTTATCTATTTACAGAAGGTATTCCTTCTAACGATACAATAGGTCGTGTATTTAGGCCCTTAATCCAACACTCTTTAATGAATGTTTTGTTCAATGGGTGTCCAGTTTAACAGAACTCACTTCAGGGCAAGTAATAGGTATAGATGGAAAAACTATTAAAGGTTCAGTTAATGCTAAGAAGAATGCCATTCATGTCGTATCTACCTTTGCTTCAATGAATGGTTTATGTATAGGACAAGTAACCACAGCGAAGAAAAGCAACGAAATAATTGCGATACCTGAGCTACTAGATCTTATAATCATTAAAGGGATGATTGTCACCATAGATGCTATGGGATGTCAACTAGATATTGCTAAAAAGATCATCGAAAACCTAGGAGACTATATTCTGCAAGTGAAAGGCAATCAAGAGAAAACAAAAGAAGAAGTTGAAGTTGAAGTTCAATTCAATACGGATCTTGTTTGCGGCTCTAATACGGTCGAAGATTATGGCCATAGAAGAGCAGAAACACGTATTTGTGAGATAATAAAAGAGCTTGGAGATGTTCCAGTGTTGTCTAAGGGGACTGAAATTAAAAGCCTAATTAGAATCACTACACAGGTATTTGAACCATCAACGCAGAAAGAAAGAGCAGAAGTACGTTATTACATCTCATCCTTAGATGCTACTGCTGAGAAGTTTAATCATTCAATTAGTTCACACTGGGCCATAGAAAATAATCTACATTGGACATTGGATGTCACTTTTAATGAAGACAAACAGCAACGTAAGAAAGATCATGCCGCTGAGAATATGAATATGCTGTATAAGATGGCTTTAAATATATTAAAGTTGGAGAAAGACAACAAAAAGTCTATGAAGTGGAAGAGAAATAGAGCTATTTGTGTGGATGAATACCGTGAAAAGCTATTATCTCTTCTTCACTCTTCCTAAGAACTAAGGAGTTTTAAATGCAATTTCTCTGAGTGTTGAGGGTAAGATAAATGTGATGAGAAGTGGTATAAATTTTCACATTACTAAAATAGATATGCAAGATAAGGCTAGTCAGTATATTTGCTTCTTAGGTTAAAGAGATAGGACTGGTTTTGATACTAGGTTTGTGTAAGAAAAGGGTTTGGTTTAATGATTTGGTTTATTGCCTGAAAAGAAAGGTTGAGATATTGATAGGTGGTATCCAAATATCACTCTAACGAGTTTTGGTTAGATGATAATTAAATTTGAAAAATAGGGAGTCATTGTGGCTCCCTATTTCTTTGTCTAAAGCATCTTAAAAGCTTTATTGGTTTCATTTTTCCAATAAGAAAGTGCTTCTTTATTACTCCATTGCTTATCAGGAAAGTTTGGTCCAATTAGAAGTGTTTTTTCTCTTGTAACAAGCTTCCCATCTTTAACAAATGACTCTCCTCGCTCTTCTAAATGAGCAACCATTCGTTCTCGCCACTTCTCTAAGGTTTTATGATATTTTCTTTTTACTGAAAGATCTGACGTTTCTTTAGGATCTTCCTCAAGATTAAAGAGCTGTTCTTCACCTGTACGGATAAACCATATGTATTTCATTTTACCATCGGTTAGTGCTGCCCAGTAATTGTGTGGTTTATAACATGTAGCATGCTCTAGATCGATGTATTCTCTCCATTCTGGATCGATCTCTTTTACAAAAGAAAGCAATGAACTTCCATCCACTTTCTCTGGGATAGAAGTACCTGCAGCATCAAGGAAGGTTGGAAGGAAATCTCTTAGTTCAACAGGGGCCATCACTTCAGTACCGATTTCTCTTTTCGAATCATACCATTTGGGGTATTGCATCAAAAATGGAATTTTTGCAGAACCTTCATATGCATATGTCTTACGCCAATGATTATGGTCTCCCATCATGTCTCCATGATCAGCAGTAAAACATATGATACAGTCATCATATATTCCTTTCTCTTTAAGTGCGTCAGTGATTCTACCTACTTGATCGTCAATGAAACTGATGTTCGCATAGTAGTGGTGCTTTGATTTTCTTGCAAAGTCATCACCAAAATCTCCAAATGCTGGAGAATGTATTTTCTTTTCTGAAGCGAATTTCTCACTCCATTCGCTTCGAACAGGTCCTTCTATATCTTTAATGTCATATTTGTCAAGATACTCTTGTGGAGGATCATAAGGGCTATGAGGACGAGAGAAGGATACCTTTAAGAACATCGGATTCTCTAGATCGTAGTTCTCTATGAATTGGATTGCTGTTTCTCCAGTCCATTGTGTTGGGTGTAGTTTCTTTGGTAACTTATAGGTGTCTGCTCTGTTTTCATTCCAGCCGATACCCGTTTTGTCTGGATCTTTACCAGGTCCATTAAGTCTAAACCAATCTCTGTAATCGCTTACATACCCATCATCATCAATACGTCCGCTTTCGTCGACCAAAGTACCATGGAATCCATGCAATGATTTTTGAGGATACCAATGCATTTTACCAATGCCAAAAGTGTAGTATCCGCTGTCTCTTAAGAGTCGTGGAAGTTCAATAGGATATTGTCTTGCTACTCTAGAGTAGCCTAACATACCATGATTCCACGGAGCCTGTCCTGTGAGTAGACCACTTCGAGCCGGAGTACAGCTTGGAGTGGATGTGTAGCCATTAAGGAAAATAAGTCCATTTTTTCCAATTTGATCGATGTGAGGAGTTTTAATTATGGGGTTTATTAATCCAAGGGCATCACCTCTATGTTGATCAGTCATGATAAATATGATGTGGGGCTGCTTCTTTGGAATAGTGTTTTTATTGGCTGCATGTAGACCTGAGGGAGCTATTGAACATCCAGCTGCAACTACACCTGAGGTCTGAAGAAATGACCTCCTTGATATTTTTGCTGTCATATTGTTATAGGTTTGTGTGTTGAGTACAATAGGTTTATTTTTAGCCTATTGTATCAATTTTTCGCCATTAAATATAAAAATATTTGCTGTAAATACATTAGAACAATAATGATATGTGTTAAATTATTTGTTATATATATTGAAATCAAATACTTATTGCGTAAAGTAGCTTCTTCTTATCCCTCTATTACAATGGATGTAAGAATATAAAAAAAGGAGCTATCCATATATATGAATAGCTCCTTTGTAATATGATTCCTCTTGTATTATACAATGCCAGAGAATCCCATGAATGCCATTGCTAGAATCCCAGCTGTAACTAAAGCAATTGGTGTTCCTTTTAATCCTTTTGGGATATCCATTAACTCCAACTGCTCACGAAGACCAGCGAAGATTACTAGCGCTACCCCAAAACCTACAGCATTGGCCACAGCAAAAGTTACTCCTTCAAGAAGGTTAAAGTCCTTTTGAATGGTAAGGATTGCTACACCTAAGATTGCACAGTTTGTGGTGATCAGCGGAAGAAAAACGCCTAAAGCTTGATAAAGAGATGGACTCACTTTTTTCAAAATGATCTCTACTAACTGAACTAACGATGCAATAATAAGGATAAATGAGATTGTTTGAAGATATCCTAGTCCAAGTGGATTAAGAATCTTATGCTGAACAATAAATGTTACAATCGTTGCTAGTGCCATTACGAAGGCTACAGCACCAGTCATACCTAATGCAGTCGATACTTTCTTTGATACTCCTAAGAATGGGCAAATTCCTAAGAACTGAGAAAGAACAATATTGTTTACAAAGACTGCAGATATAATAATGATAATATATTCCATTTCTTAAGTCTTTTTTAGTTAGATACGATTAATTCTTAAAAGTGTTTTCACTACTAGTAATAGTCGAGAAAATAAAGCTGGATCATTCTTTATCTTATTAATAATTGCGATAAGATACCCCAAGACTAGGAATGCTCCTGGTGCAAGGATGAATACCAAACTTCCTCTGTCTTCATTGAAACATGGGAATCCAAATAGTTTACCGCTACCTAGAAGCTCTCGGATACCTCCTAAAAGTGTTAAGGCAAAACTAAACCCTAACCCCATTCCAATACCATCAAGCATAGAGTCTACAGGGCCATTTTTAGAAGCAAATGCTTCTGCACGACCTAGGACAATACAGTTAACTACAATCAGAGGTATGAATAATCCAAGACTCTTGAATAGTGCAGGTAAGTAGGCTTGCATTACCATTTGAAGTACGGTAACAAAAGTCGCAATGACTACAATAAAACTTGGAATACGCACTTTGTCTGGAATAAATCGAGCGATCAATGAGATAGCTATATTGGACAGCATCAATACAAATGTAGTTGCCAATCCCATACCAAGTCCATTGATAGCAGATGATGTTACACCAAGTGTAGGACACATCCCAAGAAGTAGTACGAATACGGGGTTCTCTTGTAGAAAACCTTTAGTTACAATTTTAAATTTACTCATGACTTTCCTCCTTCTTTCTCGTTATGTTGTTGTGTCGCACCAGTCATACCATCAGCTGATTTACTATTGTTGATAGCTTTAGTTGCTCTACTCACTGCATCGAGGAATGCTCTTGAGGAAATAGTTGCTGCTGTAATTGCATCAACATCTCCACCGTCCTTTGATACTGTTAGAATTGCTTTGTTTGGATCTAATCCAATGATAGAGTTTTTCTTTCCCTCTTTTGGAGTACTAAACCACTCTTGCATTTTAGATCCTAAACCAGGCGTTTCTTGATGTTGTAGCACTTGGAATCCTGAGATTTTATTTTCTTTATCAAATCCTACCATGATTTGAATGTTTCCAGAAAATCCACTGTTAGTATATGTTTTGACCGCAAGACCAATAATCACACCTTGTTCATTAAGAGCAGGAAAAATATTTAAACTATCTTTCTCTCCATCTACAGCAGCCATATAGCTCTTCCCTAGTTTTTCGAATCTTGGTAAGACTGAGGCAATTGCTTCTTCTTGAGCTTTCTTCTGACTCATGGAGATGGCATCAGTTGTAAGTTGGTTCATTAAACCTAAAATTGCGCCTGATCCCATTGTTACCACACAAAGGGTGATAACCATATTTTTAAAGTTTGATGCTATCTTTGCCATTATGCTTTTCCTCCAAATCTAGTTGGTTTCACATAGTTATTGATTAGAGGCACCACTCCATTCATGATTAGAATTGCGAATGATATTCCCTCTGGATAAGCTCCAAAGTTACGAATACAGATTGTAATAATACCGATTGCTGTACCATAAATAAGCTGCCCTTTAGGCGACATTGGAGAGGTGACCATATCTGTAGCCATATATATTGCACCAAGCATTGCTCCTCCAGATAGGATATGGAATAATGGGTTAATATATAGCTCAGAGTTTACAAGGTAAAGGATTCCTTGAAGTACAAACATACTACCCAAAACTGCCACAGGAATATGCCATGTAATGATCTTTTTATATAGCATATATAGACCCCCCAAAAGAAGTAGCATCGCAGAAATTTCACCAAGAGAACCTGTCATAGATCCGTAAAATAGATCTAAGTTTGATGGAAGACTTGGAATAAGTTGTGATACAGATTGTCCCGATTTCAAACCTTCTTTAAGAAGTCCTAGTGGTGTTGCTCCAGAAAATGCATCTACCGTACTGTTAGCAGTCCAAGATGTCATTTGTACAGGGTAGGAGATTAATACGAAAACTCTTCCCACTAATACAGGATTAAAAAGATTTTGACCGAGACCACCAAACGACATCTTACCTACTCCAATTGAGATAAGTGCTCCTAAAACTACCAACCAAATAGGAAGAGAGCTCGGAACATTAAATGCAAGAAGAAGCCCAGTGATAATAGCTGAACCATCTAGAATTGTATTTTCCCCTTTTAGAAATATCTTTTGAAAAAGGTATTCGAATAGAACACATGATGTTACTGAAACAGCAGTAATCATTAATGCTTGCCATCCAAAGAAAAAAGTGCTGGCGATAAGTGCTGGAATTAGTGATAACACTACGCCGTACATAATCTTTTTAACAGACTCATCTCCTTTGATATGTGGTGATGGTGAAACGGTAAGTAATTTCATTACTTTATAGTTTTTTTGTGTCTTATAGTTACACTTCGATTGATACTGAATTAGCTTTTTCTATTACGGATGATCTGTCCAACCGTTCCTTTCCCTAGACGAATAAAGTCAAGTAGAGGGCGGTTTGATGGACATGTGAATGAACAAGATCCACATTCAATACAATCCATAACATTGCAGTTCTCTGATTTTTCCCACATCGACTTTTCTGATAGAGACATCAAAAGGTATGGCTCAATGCCCATAGGACATACCTTAACACATTTTGCACAGCGAATACATGCATCCATCTTTTCTCTAGCAGATTCTGTATCCTGCATAATCAAAATACCAGAGGTGCCTTTTGCTGATGGTACTTCTAAGTTGACGATTGCTTTTCCCATCATAGGACCACCGCTGATAACTTTACCTGTATCTTCAGGAAGACCTCCTGCAGCTTCAATTAAATCGTTTACTGGAGTACCTCCCCTAACCAATAGGTTACAAGGTTTAGCTACTGATTTACCTGTAACGGTAACAATTCTTTCAAAAAGAGGTTTATTTTTTTGAACAGCTTCGTATACAGCGTAGGCAGTCGCAACATTGTTTACAACTGCTCCAATAGCAATAGGAAGTGCTCCAGAAGGAACTTCTTTTCCAATAGTGGCAGCAATAAGTTGCTTTTCACCGCCCTGTGGATATTGAACTTTTAGCGGTGTTATTTCAATGCCTTGGTATCCTTTAGCCAATTTTTTAAAATAGGCAATTGCATCTTTTTTATTGTTCTCAATACCAATGATGGCTTTGTCTACGCCAATACCTTTCATAAGGATAGATACACCAATCATAATTTCTTCACCCTTCTCAAGCATGATCTGGTGATCTGCAGTAAGATATGGCTCACACTCCACCGCATTAATAATTAGTACCTCTGCAGAGTTTCCTGGAGGAGGTGATAGCTTGATGTGGGTAGGAAATGTCGCACCTCCAAGACCAACAATCCCAGACTCAGCAATGCGAGTTTTTATCTCATCTTGAGACATGGTTATTTCTTTAACCAATTCAGCTGATCTATCGATTGTTTCTTCCCATTCGTCACCTTCAACGTCGATTACAACAACATCTTTTTTATACCCTGAGCTATCTAAGATTTGATCAATCTTTTTAACTTTCCCTGATACAGAAGAGTGAATGTTGGCAGAAACAAATCCTGAGGCTTTACCAATCATTTGACCTACTTTAACCATATCTCCCTTTTTAATCAGAGGAGTGGCTGGCGCACCGATGTGTTGTGCCATCGGAATATATACGGTCTTAGGGATGGCTAATGCTTGAATGCTTGCATTGGCCGACAGTTTGTTTTCGGCAGGATGAATACCCCCAATTTTAAATGTCTTAAGCACCATAATAGTTTAATCGTTTTTCTTGTTAATTCGTAATCTTGACTTATAAAGCTGGTGCTTCTTCTTTCTTCACTTTTCGTGGTGGAAAGTTTTCTTCTACAATAGCACCTGTAGGACAAACAGAAACACATTTACGACATAACTTACATTTGTCTGCATCGATGAATGCTAGGTTCTTCTCCATAGTGATTGCTTCAAAAGGACACTCTTTGAAACATTTTGTACAACCAATACAAGCAGTACTACATGCTTTCTTTGCTGCTGCTCCTTTGTCCATATTGCGACATGAAACATAAACTTTACGGTCCTTAGGCATCTTTTTACGAAGTTCGATAAGTGTTTTAGGACAAGCGGTAACACAAGCACCACATGCTACACATTTTTCATCATCTACTTCAGGAAGTCCTGTCTCAGCATTCATGTGGATCGCATCAAACTCACAAGCAGTAACACAATCACCACATCCTAAACATCCATAAGCACAGCCAGTATCTCCTGCATAAAGAGAAGATGCAATGGCACATGACACAGAACCATCATAGTTATTTGTTTTAGGACGGTGTTCGCAAGTTCCGTTACATCTTACGACTGCAGTTTGAGGTGCTTTCTTTACAGCTTCAAGCCCTAGGATGTCAGCTACAGAACCCATGCAATCGTTTCCACCCACAGGGCAAAAAAGATTTGATAGCTCCATTTCCTTAACACATGCTTCTGCAAAGGCTCTACAACCTGCAAATCCACATCCACCACAATTCGCTCCTGGTAATGACCCTTCAACATCATCAATGCGTGGGTCCTCTTCGACTTTGAACTTTTTAGCTGCAACTGCAAGTATTACTGCTGCTAAAACTCCAATGATACTTAATACAAGAATCGTATTAAAAACAAGTGTTAGAATCATTATTATTTGGATTTACTAGATTTTACGAATTGAGAACTCAAGTTTATTGGAAATTCGTTCCCTAAAGATATATAGTATAGTATAATAGGGTGCGAGTATCGTTAGTGACAAAATAGCTGTAGTTGAATCATTAAAACCAAGTTGTTTTAGTAGTATTAGTGCAAGAATAAGTATCACTAGAGGAAGAACATATCCTAAAAATACAGCAAACTTCTCTTGCTTCTTATTTGCTACCAATGTGACTTTTTTCCCTGCTTCCAACCCTAGCGGAGCATTCTTTATATGAACAAGCTTTTCTTCTACATCAGCTACAGAACAAGCTCCTTTTGCATGACATCCTGCACAAGCCGACTTCGCTATGATTTTTACCCAAGCGTCTTGATTCTCAATGCGTGAGACAATTCCTTCGTGGGTTAGTTCATTATTCTTATTCATAACAATTTTGAAAATATTCGATACAAATCTAAATATGATTATCTCTTTTCAATGAGTTTCATAGTCTAAAAATCGAATTATGACGTTATTTATTTTTGTTTTAAATACGACGAGCCATTGTTGATATTTTTCGAATGAAAAAGCACTTTAATATCTAAAATTACACTTGTAAAAAGGAAGGACTCAATTATGTCGTTTTTGTCATTGTTTATTGATTAAAATAATACTAATGGCGGTTTAGTAAGCCTTATTCCATTTTTTTGTTTTTTCATAATGAGTCAAAACATAGTTTTTGATTTGTATAATAGCGGACGCGATACTCTTTATTTAAATGGCATTTTAGCTATAGAGAAGTTCGACGTGCAGTTTTTTGAGTATCTGATATAGCTCTCGTTCCTGTCAAAACAGGAATACCAAATCTTTATCCATTTTTTTAGGCTTTGTATTGGCCAACTCACTCTATCTATTGCTAACTTTTTAATTACAGCTAGCATAATTTGCGCTTGAAGTGTGTTGCAGTTTGGAATATAATTTAAGATGTTGTTGTGTAAGAATTCTTGCAAGTAAAGAGTTTTTGACGAGAGGATTCTATCACACTATTTTGATTAATTGTGAGGTAATGTAATTATAATTGTAGTTCCTTTATCCACTTGTGACTTGATTTGAATATTACCATCGTTTTTGTCGATAAATTCTTTACACAAAACTAGTCCTAGCCCAGTTCCTTTTTCGTTTTCAGTTCCCTTAGAGTAGTGTTTTTCCCCAACATCAAAAAGCTTACCTAAGTTTCTAGGAGATATTCCAACTCCATTATCAATGATCATTATTCGACATTGACCTTCATTAAATCCCGTTTTAATCTTAATAAATCGTCCTCTATGAGAGAATTTAATAGCGTTAGATACAAGATTACGTATGACTGCAAGAAACATGTTGTTATCAACAGAAATTTCTAGGGTATCGTCAAACTCCTTGATTATAGTGATCTCTTTTTTTACAGCTTGTAGCTCTACAAGTTCCAAGGATGTTGTGATCTGTTGTGCTACATTGATTTTTGTCTTATGGATTGACAATTCACCACTTTGTGATTTAGACCATGCTAAGACGTCCTCAATCAGTTGCAACATTCCCTTTGACGATTGAAGAATTAGTCTTGCATAGTTGCTTTTCTGCTCCTTTGAGAAACAGGGATCATTGTTTTGTAATATAGTTGAAAAACCTTGAATTGTCATAATCGGATTTTTAAGATCATGAGCAAGGATATTTATAAATTTGCCCTTAGTTGTGTTGGCATCACGAAGTTTCTTTGCAGATCTCTTTAGTAGAATTTGATTGTAAATTCTATTGGAAAGAGATGTTGCTCCTAGATATGAAATGACTATGAGTAAGAATAGTATGATGAGATACGTAATGATAAGCCTGCTTAATCTGTGTGAATTATAGTTTCTGTAGTTTGATTCTGGGATATATGATATCAACTTGTATATAATTTGATGGGGTATATTCTCTTCTTGATAATCAATGTGGTTCTCTATGAGAATTTTTTCAAGAATATTCCCAAAATTAATGGTGATATAATTGAAAAAACCATTATCCGTTACAAAGGACCCTGTTTGTTGTAGTGAGAATCGATCAGCATGTTTCTCGTAATAATCAAAAAATGAACAGCAGGGCTTATCGTTGGATGTCGTTAATACCTTTAGCTTATCAATATTAAAGTTTAACTTATTGCCAGGATCTATGAAAAATGTTTCTCCAATTACTCGTCTCTTATTTAAGAGGATTTGCTTGTCGTCCTTCATTTTAGTAATAATTTCCTTAAGACTATAGCTTAGAGAAAGTATTGCCAGATCTCCGTTTGGGATCTCTATCGTAGTAGAAAGCGAAATAGCATAGTGATCTATGTCATCATTTCGATTCGGGGTTTTAAGTAATCGTATTTTGCTTACCTTATATCTATAATTAATTATTTTGTCAATTTTGTCTTGTCTATTGTTTATGTTAAGATTAATGTCTTCATGAAAATAGTTTTGAACACTGTCATTGATATTTTCAATAACGAGAGACTTTTTTGATTGGGGAGTAAGAAGTACTATACGATTGTAATAGATCTTTCGTTTTAAATATGGAGATAGGCTAGAAATAACTGCATCCCTTGTTTTGTTATTTTGATTAATTATATACTTCTTTATTTCCCCTCTAGTAGAAAGCTCTTGTAGATCAATAAATAGACCTTCTATCGCACTTGAGATTTCTTTGGATTGTATTTGAAGAATTGATTGGTGTCTAACTTCACCATCTTTGATATCATTATCTACCTCATACATGAAATATGACCAAAATATTGCTCCTAAGATGATGGTTGCAAGTAGCACAAATACAGGAAATAACCTATTGAATAATGCTTTTTGATCTGTCGTGATTCTATATAACATCTTTCTCTATTCCTTTACTTAATTAACTGATATCACTCCAATTGAATAAACTTTTGTTTGTCTTTATTAACATTTCTAAAAGTTTTTTGTTCGCTGAATTGGATAGTTTTCGATCTTTCTTCGCAATCTTGAAAATAATATTTCGCACATCAGCTAAAATATCACCATCTTTTGTAATATCAGATAGTTTTAAGTCTAATACGTCTCCGCTTTGCTGTATCCCTTCAATATCTCCGGGACCTCTTAGGTCTAGATCCACTTCAGAAATTCTAAATCCATCACTGTTGTCTACCATGGTCTGCATACGTGTTTTGGACATATTGCTAATTTTATTTCCAGTTACTAGAATACAGTATGCTTGATCTGGACCACGTCCAACTCTTCCTCTTAATTGATGAAGTTGAGATAATCCGAATCTTTCTGCACTCTCAATAATCATTATCGAAGCGTTAGGTATATTAACTCCCACTTCAATTACAGTGGTTGCCACCATTATATTTGTTTGATGATTTTTAAATTTCATCATCTCTTCGTCCTTTTCGCTAGGTTTCAATTTTCCATGCACAATACTAATCTTATGGTCCGGGAAATCTTTTGCAACTTGTTCGTATCCCTTCTCTAGGTTTTTAAAGTCCATTTTTTCAGATTCTTCAATCAAAGGATAGACCACGTATACCTGTCTTCTTTGAGAAAGTTCTGTTTGAATAAATTCGTTTATTTTTTCTCGTTTAGATTCAAAAAAATGTTTTGTAATAATTGGCTTTCTTCCAGGAGGAAGTTCATCTATTACAGAAACGTCAAGGTCTCCATATAGAGTCATTGCAAGAGTTCTAGGAATTGGTGTTGCTGTCATAACTAAAATATGAGGTGGAATAATACTCTTCTTCCATAATTTAGCACGTTGTGCAACCCCAAAGCGATGCTGTTCATCAATTATGACTAGCCCTAATTTATGAAACTTTACTTTATCCTCTATCAGTGCATGGGTTCCGATAAGAAGGTTTAATGTACCGTCTTCTAATGATTCATGGATATTACGTCTCTCAGAAGCTTTTGTCGATCCGGTCAATAACTTGACATTTGTTTTGAGATCATGTTTCATCTCCAGTATCGAATCAAGGTGTTGGGATGCAAGAATTTCCGTTGGTGCCATAAGACATGCTTGATAACCATTGTCAATAGCAATTAGTGCTGTCATAAATGCCACCATTGTTTTCCCGCTACCTACATCTCCTTGAACCAATCGATTCATTTGAACACCTGTGTTCATATTGGCTCTTACCTCTTTAATAACGCGTTTTTGTGCATTAGTCAATTCAAAGGGAATATATTTACTATAAAATTGATTAAATTGTTTTCCAACTACAGGAAAGATGTTTCCTTTATATTTTTGTTCTCTGTCTATTTTAAGGTAGATGACTTTAAGTTGATTTAGAAAGAGTTCCTCAAACTTAAGCCTATAAGTTGCTATATTTAACTCAGCGTGGTTTTTGGGGCGATGAATACCGTTCATTGCCACGATTTTAGGACATAGTTTTCTGTAGTTTATCAACCATTCTGGAAGCGTCTCTATCTCTTGCTTAGAGATTAGATCCAGTGCATTGCATATGATTTGAAAGAGTTGTTTCGACTGTAATCCCTCTTTCTTCATTTTATCGGTTGTGTGGTACTGAGGGTATAGTTGTCCTGTTGGATCAGAATTTACACCTGAGCTTATCTCAGGATGAATAATACTTGTATTGTTGCCAAAGTGTTTTGGCTTTCCGAAAATAATATACGGTTCTTTTATTTTTAGAGACTGTTTTAAATATTTACCACCTGAAAAAAATACTAAGTCAATAAAAGATTCACCGTCTGTGAAATATGCTGTTATTCTCTCTTTGTGACCTACTCCTTCGCTTTTTATTTGAGTAATGTATCCCTTGCATTGAACCGTATCTTGAGACTGTTTTGCCTCTTTTATAGAGATAAATTTGGTTCTGTCGGTATATTTATATGGGTAATATGATAGTAGCTCTTCAATAGTGATTATTTTTAACTCACTTTTAAGAAGCATTTGCTTTTTGGGACCAACACCCTTTATGTATTTTATACTACTTTCCATATTCATGACTATACAAATATAGATAATCGTTAATTATTAAGCACATTGGTTTCTGAGAATTAGAACTTAATTGGGTAACAAATAGTCTACTTAGGATCTTATTATGCTTATATATAGAGTATTGCATTGTTTGAGCACTTATTGTTTGTTTTTTATCTTAACAATAAATTTAAAGTGTTATGTGTCAATCTATAGTATACACCGTAGTCGTAGTTGCTTGATATTTATGATTCTGAGCTTTTTGTTGTGTATTTTAATATTCAGTGTGTTACAAGTTATTTATCATGCCTTTGATATTGAAAATGGATATTGAGTTGACCTTAAATAAAGTGATTTTGATGGTTAATATTCAAAGACTAATTGGATAGAGTCA